>NZ_JBEOVJ010000012.1:0-158367 GCF_040295435.1 Streptomyces sp. NPDC002809 | reverse complement strand
GGTACGAGGCCGTGGCCGCGCCGAAGACGAATCCGGGCGGGACTGGACGGGCGCGAGGGCGACCACGAGGGCACGGGCGGCGGCGCGGTGTCGGCGTTCACGCAACCGCACCCGGCGTCCACCGGGGTGCGAGCCACCTCACGGGGTTATTCGGGGCCGCGGCGAGAATGTGCGTGTTAGCGTCCCGGGGGCAACGCGTGGACCCTGGAACGCGTCTTCCCGCCCATGAGACCCGAGCAGGCAAGCCGGCGGTTCCAACGCGTCCGGGGAGGGACGGGGAGAGTCGCAGTGACCACTGCCGAGCCGACACGGGCGGAGCAAAGCACGGCTTCCGCAGGCTCCACGGAGAGTGCGGAGAGTCCGGGCGGGACAGGCGATCCGAAGGAGCCGCGTCGTTTCGCCGGCCGGTTCGACCGGCTCGACCCGCTCAAACAGCGATGTCTGAGCCACCCCGTGCTGCTGACGACCGCCGTGGCGGCGGCCGTCCACATCCTCTGGTTCCTCTTCTTCGCCAACAGCGGCGGTGACATCGCGGCTCAGGACGCCTGGGCCGAGTTCGTCGGCCGGCACCCCGGGACCGCGTACAACCTGGCCTGGTACGGGGGAATGCACCCCGTCTCGTACAGCGTCGTCTCGCCGTATCTGATGTCGCTGCTCGGCGTACGCACGACGATGATGATCGCCGGGACGGTCTCGGCGGGGCTGACCTCGCTGATCCTGTACCGGGTGAAGGCGGTGCGCAATCCGCTGGCCTGCTCGATGGCGGGTGTCTTCGCGTATCTGTGCAACGCGCTGTCGGGCCGGGTGACGTTCGGGCTCGGCATGATGTTCGCGGTCGGTGCGACTGCGGCAGTGTTCTGCTGGCCGCATCGCTGGCGGTACAAGCGCTGGGCGAAGGCGGCCGTCGCCGCGCCGCTCGCCGCGCTCGCGACGGCGGGCAGTCCGGTTGCCG
Source organism: Streptomyces sp. NPDC002809 (assembly GCF_040295435.1). NCBI lineage: Bacteria > Bacillati > Actinomycetota > Actinomycetes > Kitasatosporales > Streptomycetaceae > Streptomyces > Streptomyces sp. NPDC002809. The sequence continues at coordinate 157,415 of NZ_JBEOVJ010000012.1, read as the reverse complement.
GGCTCTTCCTCGGAGTGATCGCGGCCGCGCTGTTCCTGAACGGGCGGCGCCCCGGCGCGTACGCCCTGGGGCTGGCGCCGGTCGCGGTGGTGGCGCTGTCCTCGTGGCTGTTCCCGTTCTCCGGTACGCAGCCGATGTCGATCGCGACGCTGTCGGGGCCGTTCATCTTCGCTGTTCTCGTCTTCTTCCTGGTGCCGGGCGACTGGAAGACGGTGCGTACCGCGGCCGCCGTGTACGGCATCGGGACGCTGCTGACCTACGTGATCGACTCGCAGATCGGCTCGAACGTCTCGCGGATGGCGATGCTGTTCGCCGGGGTGGCGCTGCTTGCCGCGCTGCCGTACACCGTGCCCCGCTCCCGTAAGTGGTACGCGCTGGTCCTCGCGTTCGCCGGGCTGAACTTCTGGATCGGCTTCAAGGGTGTCGACGACATCGTCAAGACCGCGCCCACCGCGTCGTGGGCGCGCGCACTGGCGCCGCTGGTCGACCAGTTGCAGCAGATCGGAGCCGATCGGGGCCGGGTCGAGGTGGTCCCCGCGAGCAGCCACCGGGAGGCGGCCGCGATGCTGCCGTACGTCAATCTGGCCCGCGGCTGGAACCGGCAGGCCGACATGGAGCGCAACCCGCTCTTCTACGACGACACCCTGAACCCCGTCAACTACCGCCAGTGGCTCGACCGCTGGGCCGTGCACTACGTGGTGCTGCCCACGGGCGACCCGGACTCCAGCGGTGCCGTCCAGGAGGCCGAGCTGGTCGACAAGGGGCAGCCGTACCTCAAGGCGATCTGGTCCGACGAGAACTGGCGGCTCTTCGCGGTCGACAGCCCCGTGCCGATGGCCGATCCGCCGGCGACGGTGGACGAGGCCGGTGCCGGGGAGCTGACGATCCATGTGAAGAAGGCGGGCCGGGTACTGATCCGTATCCCGTACTCGCACTGGCTCGCCGTCGTCGACGAGGACGGCAACAGCATGGAGCGGCCGCAGGAGACCGAGGCGTCCAAGCAGCGTGCCGACAAGGACACCCCGAAGTCCTTCGTGAACACGAACGGCTGCCTGATCAAGGTGGAGGAGGACGAGCACGGCGACGAGTGGACGGAACTGCTCGCCCCCCGCCCCGGTGTGTACCGGCTGGGTGCTCCCTACCAGCTGTCGCCCGGGACGCCGTGCCCGGACGAACTGCGCTGACACCCGCCGCCGGTCCCCGCGCTGCGGTACGGGGACCGGCCGGGCCAATTCCGTACGAGCTCTCCCTGCGGGGACGCGGCACTGGCATGGTGTGCTGCCATGAGGTGCCAACAGTGCGGCGGCGAACGGCGTGGGGCGCTGCCCGGTATGAGCTGTCCCGACTGCGACTCCGTGACGCGTGCGGGCAGCGGGGACGGCGCCTGGATCGCCCGGGAGACGCTCGCGGGCCGGATATCCACCCTCCCCGGGAACCGCAAGGCCTGGCTGGCAGCGGGCGTGGTGGTGCTGACCGGCTTCCTCGTCACGGTGGTGTCGCTCATCGCGTCGGCGGGCGGCGAGACCCGCACCGGGGCGATCGGGCAGGCGGGCACGGGCCCCGGAGACCGGGCGGGCGGCGCCCCCACCCGGATCAGTCCCTCGGACGCCGGACCGGCCGCCACCGATCCCGCGTCCTCACCGGCCGCGAAGCCGTCGGAGTCCGGCAGCCGCCCCTCCGCACCGGCGCCCGTGTCCCCGTCCCCCTACCGCTACGCGGCGTGGGCGGGCCCCGGCTGCTCGACGGGGGACTACCGCGAGCACGGGCGCTTCGAGAACGGTGAAGCGGGCTGGTACACGGTCGACTCGGGCGGCTTCCACGGCGGCTCGTGCGACGGCCGGTTCAGCGCCGTCCCGATGTCCGGCAGCCCGGACGAGGACCGGGGCAACACCGCTACCTGGTCCTGGCGCCTGGGGCCAGGCTTCCATGAGTGCGCGCTGACCGTCTTCGTCCCGCGCTCGGGCCGGGACCGGGACGTCGCCGGAAACCCCACCGTCTACCGGGTGCTCTCCGACCCCGCGAACGCGGACTCCGCGTACACGGGATTCGCCTTACGCCAGACCGTGCACCGGGGCAGCGCGGTCGACGTGAACAGCTACCCGGTCAAGGGCGACACCTTCGCGGTCCAGCTGATCGACCGGGGCCGGGACTGGGGCAGTACGCAGTTGGTGGGTGCGCATCACGCGGCGGCGCAGCTGAAGGCATCCTGCCGCTGAGGCGGCGTCTGCCGGGTGGGTGGATACTTCCGCTTCGGGGAGGACCCGCGCTTCCCGAGCTCCGGGCGGAGCGGCGCTCCCCATTCCCTGAAGGATCCGCCCTTCCCGAGCCCGGGGCGGGACCGCCCTTCCCAAGTCCCGGGCGGATACGAGCAGATACGAGACAAGGCAGGTGCGCCCATGCCGGCACCCTCAGGCTTCAGCTACGAGTCCCGCAACGACGGAACAGTCCTCATCACCCACCGCGACCGGAAGGCCACGACGCTGCGGGGCGACCGGGCGGCGAAGTTCGTGGCCGAGGTCGAGGCCGGTGACGCGCAGGCGGTGATGGCCCGCTGGACTGGCGCGTACAAGTTCGGCAATGAGCGCATGGCGCGCAACCACCCCAGGAATCAAGGGCGTTGACCGGACCGGAGCCGTTCGGTGCCGCGGCCGGCCGGGGTGCACCCGCCGCGGTCGTGGCGGTGTCGGTACACCGTGACCTGGCGGCCGCGTGCGGTGGTCGCGGAGCAGCGGACGAAGTACGCCTTCAGGGCGCGCTGTTTGGCCCGGTCGCGCTTCGTGGCGGCGGGCGGGGCCCCCGGGTCGCTGACGACGACGATCCGGTGTGCGGCCGCCACCGCGGTGGCGATCTGTTCCGGGCTGCCCTCCACGCCGCTCAAGGTGCCGGACTCCAGCGGGCCCCGGACCAGGGCCAGGTCTCTGGCCCCGGTGAACGCGGCAGGGGAGACGAGGGCGGTGTCGCGGCGTGCCGCGGGGATGTACAGCACGGCATCGCCCGCCTCGCGGACAGCGGCGACGCTCTCGGCCGTGGCCAGCACGTCGTCGACCCGGCTGTTCGCATGGCGGAGTGACAACTGGAGGGGGAGCAGCCCGAGAAAGGCGAGAGCCATGACCGCGACGACCGTCCGGCGGGGAGGAGTGCGCAGCCGGTACGCGAGCGCGTGGCAGGCTGCGCCGATGAGCAGGGCGAGCCCGATGTGGCTGAACAGCACGTAGCGGGTGAGGTAGACGGGGCGGGCCAGGGAGGCGGTGAGCAGCACGAGCGGGGGGAGTACGAGCAGGGGCAGGGCGACCGCGGTGAGCGGGAGTCGCGTGCCGTGGGGCATACGGCGGCCTTCTCCCGACCGTACCGCCCATGCGCAGAGGGTGCCTGCGGCCAGCGTGAGCAGGAGCACCGACAGCGTGCTCGGGCTGACGGGGCGGATCCAGGCCACCTGCTGCGACTGCGCCTCGCTCGCCACCACGAGGGGGAGCGTGCCGGTCACGGCGCAGGACGCGGCGATGCCCCAGCGCACCACGGTGGCGCGCGGAGGACGGGCCAGGACGATCGTCGCCGCATGGGCGCACAGCATCAGGAGCGAGAACCAGTTGAGCAGCGCCGCGACCAGCACGGTCACGCCGTAGGCCGCCCAGCGCCCCGTGCCCGGGCTGTCCACCGCCATGACCAGCAGCAGACAGGCCAGGGCCGAACACGCCGTCACCAGGGCGTAGGGGCGCCCCTCCTGCGCGAACTGCTGGACCGCGGGGATCAGGGCGAAGGCCAGCCCGCCGGCTAGCCCCGCACACCGGCCGGCCAGTCGGGAACCCAGGAGGGTGATCAGGGCGGCGGCACCGGCCATGGCCAGGGCGGAAGGCAGCCGCAGGGCGACTAGACTGTCTCCGGCGACGGCGAATACCCCGTGCATGAACAGGTAGTAGAGGCCGTGTACGACGTCGATCCGGTCCAGCAGATGCACTGTGTCGGGGACGCTCCGGTGGGCCGCCTCCCACGTCGCCGCTTCGTCGCGCCACATGCTGTTGTCGCGGGTGATGCCCCACAGGCCGAGCAGAAGAGTGAGAGTGGCCGGCCCGGCCGCGGCCAATCCCGCCCGCTCTCGTGCTGCGGGACTGACAGTTCCAGGTCTGACAGCTCCGGGCGTGGCAGCACCGGGCGTGGCAGCACCAGGTCTGGCAGCACCAGGTCTGGCAGTTCCGGGCATGGCAGTTCCGGGCATGGCGAACCTCTGTTGGGCGCGAAGGGGACCACCGGAATGCCGGGCGGTCGCCGGGCGATCCCGATCACCTGAAACACGCTAGGCCGCTGCCCCGTTGAGGTCGTCACCTGCGATGGCGACCCCGGGGGTCCACCGCAGGGACTACGGCGGAGGGCCCTTCGCCCGGCGGACGTAGTCCTCCCGGCAGACGCCGCGACGCGGGTGCCCGCCCTGCATCCGGACAGCATGCGGAAGGGCCGGTACTCAGCGATTCCTGCTGAGTACCGGCCCTTGCGGCCCTTCCGTTCCTACTTGAGTAGCCCTGAGCCGCCCTGAGTCGCTACGGCGTCAGCGTCTGGCCGAGGTGGGCCGCTGCCGGGGTGCCGAGGTTGGAGCGGCCGTAGTAGAGCGCGCTCTTGGGGGAGACCCCCGCGCTGCCGCTGTCCAGCTGCAGGAAGACGCCGTCGCCGGCGTTCTCGCCGTCCGCGCCGATCGCCAGGTCCGCACGGCCGTAACCGGACAGGTCCTGGAGGAGGACGGAGGAGCCGAGGCGGTCGCCGGATTCGGTGTCACCCGAGATGTCGGCCGTGTCCTGGCTGTACGCGATCGAGCCGGTGCCGGAGATACCGGTGGAGGTGCCCTTGAAGAGGATCACCGTACCGGCGTCGACCTGGCTCACACCGCCGCGGGCGATGTCCTCGTTCGGGGCGCCGGCCAGAACGTCCGCGTATCCGTCGAGGTTGTAGTCGCCGACGGCGACGGAGGTGCCGAGGTCGTCACCCGCCTCACCGGTGCCCGGCACGTCGACGGAGTCCTGTCCGAGAGTGATCGCGCCGGTCGCGGTGAGCCCGGTCGTGGTGCCCTTGAGCAGGGTGACCGTGCCGCCCTTGGCGGTCGTACCCGACTCGGTCGTGCCCGGCTGGCCGACGACCAGGTCGTCGATGCCGTCGCCGGTGACGTCGCCGGCGGCGAGGGAGCGGCCGCCCTTCGCCGTGAGGATCCCGACGCGCTGCAGGCCGGTGGCCGAGCCCTTCAGCCAGAGAATCCGGGAAACGCTGCTCGGGTCACGGAAGTTGACCACGGCGTCCGCGTACCCGTCCAGGTTGAAGTCACCGGTGGCGACGGCCGCGTAGGACACGGCCGCGGTGTAGGCGGAGGTGTTCAGGTACCCCGACTTGGCGGCGCCGGACTGGGAGTCGTACGACCACCAGCGGCCTGGCGTGCCGGGCGCGACCGAGAAGATGTCGGCCTTGCCGTCCGCGTTGAAGTCCCCGGTGGCGACGGAGGTGCCGAGCTTCTCACCGGCGGCTCGGGTCGCGGTGGCGGTCCCGTACGACGTGCCGGTGGTGAGCGCGGGGCCGTACATCACGGAGATGAGGCCCGAGTCGGCGTGACCGCTGGTGTCGTCCTCGCCCGGTGCGCCGATGACCAGGTCGCCGTATCCGTCGCCGTTGACATCGCCGTAGGCGTTGGACGAACCGAAGAGGTCACCGGTCTCGTTGCTGCCGGGGACGCCGGTGCTGTTCTGGTCGATGATCGTCCTGGCGGAGGCCACGGGGCCGTCGTCACCGCCCGGGACGACCGTGATCGAACCGGTGTTGCTGCTCGTCTTCGGGGTGCCGGCGACCAGGTCGGTCACGCCGTCACCGTTGAAGTCCGTGCGGGTGAGGGCATGCGAGATGCCGGGCGCGGCAGCGAGGGTGCGGATCAGCGGCAGCTTGGTGTACAGCGCGTCGCCGGGGCAGAGCGTGGTGTTGGTGTCGCGGTGGCCGAAGACCCGGGGCAGCGTGATCGAGTCGCCCTGGGCGACCTTGTTGCCGTCCTGGCCGAGCGGTGAGCCGGACACCAGAGTCACGTCGGAGGTCGGGCTGATGCCGTACATGCCGAACTTCCAGGCGACGACACGGGAGATGGCCTCCAGGCCGGCCCGCGTCGGCTTCAGCGTCATCGTGTTGCCGATGTACGAGATGCCTACCGTGTTGGTGTTGAAGCCGACGTCGTGGGCGCCGACCACCGGGAGGTCCATGCCGCCGCTGCGGCCCTCGAAGATCTGGCCGCAGCGGTCGACGACGAAGTTGTAGCCGATGTCGTAGTAGCCACGGGCGAAGTGCTCCTGCTGGATGGTGCGCATCCGGGCCTTCGACTGGCTGCACGGGACACCGTTGTCCTGGTCCACACCGGTGTGGTGGACGACGGCGGCCTTGATCTCCTGGCCGTACCCGGGTGTGCCGTCGTAGTCCGTGGAGGCACCCCACTCGGCCTGGGTGATGACCGGCGGCTTGACGACGGTCGAGGGGAGGGGGGCCGGGACGGTCGGGGACGGGGAGGCCGTGACCGTCTCGCTGGGCGTGGTGCCGGGCGACGCGGTGCCGGTCGGCGAGGCCGTGTCGGTCGGGGACGCGCTGTCGGTCGGGGACGCGGAGTCCGTCGGGGACGCGGAGTCCGTCGGTGTGGCCGTGTCGGTGACGGTGTCCGTCGGCGTCGGCGTGACGTCCTGCGCGTACGCGGCGGGCTCCGCGGTGCCCTTCGGGTCGGTGCCCGGGTCGAGGAGCTTCACGTCCATGCCGGACGGGAGGGCGGCGGTGGAGCCGTCCTCGGCGACCACCCGCACCTCGACACCGTCCGAGGGCCCGGTCCACACCGAGGCGGTGCCGCCACGGGTGGCCGCGTCCTCGGCCTCCTTGCCGTCGGCGGAGAAGGGATCGTCCGGCAGGGCCTGCCAGCCCGACCACTTACCGGTCCCGGCTTCCTGCGATCGGATCTGGGCGGTCCCCTTGAGCTCGGCCCCAGGGTCCGGCCAGGTCAGCAGTACCGCGCTGAACTGCGCGGTGTCCTGCTTCGGCAGCCCCTTGCGGCCGGCACCCTGCCCGGCGAGCTTGACCGTACGCACGGCTGCGGCCCGCTCCTTGTGGCCGTTCGCCGGTCCGTTGTCGGCCGGCCCGGCGACTGCGTAGGCTGTCGCCCCCGCCCCGCCCAGGACGACGGCGCCGACGGTCAGCCAGGCACGTCTCTTCAGGCTCAGCGGTTTGTACGCGTGCTTTGTGCGCGGGCTCAATGCCCCACCCCATTGCTTCCGTTCGCGGTCACGTGAGCACCACAAGTTCTCTTGACGGTCTGAAGTACCCAGCGTCCGCAGGGCTTGGAGTGTCACACCCGATGCCGGTCCCGGCCCGGTCGCGACGCGGTCGCGACGCGGTCCGGACACGGTCCGGGATGCGCTCCACCGCTTCGACGAAGCAGGCCCGGCCGGTGCGGACCCGGTCCGGCCCCTCGCCCGAGCCGAGCGGAAATCCGACGGCCGCGTCACGGCCCCGTCGGAGTCGACGGCTTTCGCCGGGGCTGCCCGCCGTTCACGCTCATCCCGCTCATTCCGCTGTTCCGGCCCGGTCCGCCCGGTCCGTCCGGTCCGCTGTTCCCGTTCGAGGGGGCGCGGGGGCCAGTGGCGCACGGCCGTCGGACGGTTCCGGGCGCGGTGCCGGGACGCCCGCCGGCCGTTGCCCGCGGATGGTGTCCGAACCGGGCGGCATCCAGGTGTCGACGAAACGGAGGGCCTCGGCCCTGCGTTCGTCGTCGGGCCACCCGGCAGCCCACCGACGCAGGCGCTCGGCCAACTCCCGCGTCTCCGCACCGGTGAACCGGCCGCTGAGCGCCATTGCACGGCATCGGGCGACGATGGTGACCAGTGGGCGGTACACGGCTGCGCTCATGGAGAACGGCAGAGCGACCCAGCGCTGGATGCAGTCGTCCGCCCAGGCGGCCCCCACCCCGGTGCGGAATCCGATCGCGAGCTGGCACATGAGGACATCGAGTATGCCGTTCGGATTGCTCGCAGCCCCGCGCAGTTCGCAGTGGTCGAGACAGAGCTCGACGGCCCGGAACCAGTCACGGGTGCTCTCCCACGACGTGACGTGGGGGCCCACCAGCGGGGCGGCCGCGGCCATACGCGGGACGACATCCTCGTGATCGGGGTTGGCGTGGACCCAGGCGAGCAGTGCCCGGAGGATCTTGGTGCTCATGATCCTCTTGCGCAGCACCCACTTGCTCATGAACAGGAAGTCCGGCGTCGGCATCCGCGCATCGAGCCACGCCTCGACGAACCCGGTCACCTCGGGCGGCACTTCGTCGATCGGGAGCCGTCTGAGCAGCGCTTCCAGCACGAACTCGGACCCCGGACCTGCGGCGTGGTCGCCGATGCCGAGCCAGACGAGGGTGGCAGCGATGGCCCTCCTGGTATCGCCGGGCGCGAGCTCGGTGCGGTCGAGCAGCGGATCGAGGACGAACTTCGCCTCCAGGGCCGTGGCGTGGCTGTCGGTGTCGAGCCAGGCGAGGGCCGTGGTGATGATCCGGCACGCCTCGTCGTGAGTGAGGTCGTGGCGGGAGAGGAGTGAGTTCAGGACGTACTGGGCGTCGAGGTGGGTGCCGCGGTCATCCGCGCCGAACCAGGCGAACGAGGCCGTGACGGCCCGCCGTACCTGGTGTGGCGTGAGGCCGGTTTGTTCGAGGAGCGGATCGAGGACGTAACCGGCCTGGGCCGTGGTGATGTGGTCGTCGGTGTCGAGCCAGGCGAGCGCGGTGGTGACGGCTCTGCGTGCGTCGTCCTCGGTGAGGTCGGTGCGGTCGAGCAGGGTGTTGAGGACGAACTGGGCGTCGATGTTCGCCTTGTGGTTGTCCGTGTCGAGCCAGGCGAGCGCGGTGGTGACGGCTCTGCGTGCCTCGTCCTCGGTGAGGTCGGTGCGGTCGAGCAGCGGGCTGAGGACGAACTGGGCGTCCTGCTGGGTGATGCGGTCCTCGGGTTCGAGCCAGACGAGCGCCGTGGTGATGGCCTGACGGGCGTCACCCGCGCTGAGGATGTCCCGGGACAGCAGCGGCCGGAGCACGAACTTCGCCTGGTCGGTCTGCCCGTGGAACCTCAGCCACCCCAGTGCGGTGCGGCCCAGGCGCCGGGCACTGCCGTCCGGGAGATACCGCAGTCCGCGGTAGAGGAGGTGGCGGGCGTTGACATCGGTGCCGAAGTCGGCGAGCCAGGGGCCCACGATCTGTTCCCAGCAGCGGACCGCGGCGGCGGACCAGGGTGATTCCGAGCAGACGGCGCCGAGTGCGTAGCTGCCGATGTTGGAGTTCTCCCGCATGATGCGGCCGATGGTTCCGGCGTGGTCGACGAACCAGTCGTTGAGTACGGCGGTCACGGGGCCCGCGCGGTCGACCAGCGCCATGTCGTTGACGAGGCGGGTGACGTTGACCGCGAAGCGCCCGACGGTGCGGGGGCTGGTCAGGCAGCCGGCGAGCATGGCGTACGAGCCGGCCGCATCGGGGGCGGCGTCCCGCTCAGGCAGGAGAACGGACTCCATGAACTGGTCGGCCACGATGTCGTGGGCGACCGAGAGCACGCCTTCGCTGTCGGTCTCCAGCCAGCCCAGCGACACGAGGGTCGTCACCACGGCGTCGGCGTCCGGTACGTCGGACGCCGCCTCCCCGTTCGCCATGGCCTCGGTGAGGGCCGCCCGGGCAGCGGCCATGACGGGGGTGCGGGGCTGGGGGCAGGCCGCCGCGGCCGCCGCGGCGGCCACCAGGACGTGGGAGGCCCGGGCGGGCGCGTAGATGCTCGTACGCCCGGGCACGGTCAGCTCGTCCTCGTGGAGTCGGCTGACCAGCCAGACCGGCAGCTCGCCGCCCTCCCGCAGGCCTGCCGTCTCGGGCAGGGACAGCTTCGACTCGATCCGGTGCTCGATCTCCCGGGCGACCAGCAGGGCCACGATCGGGCGGCGTCCACAGATCGCCAGCATGCGGTCCATACCCAGGCGGCGGAGGGCCGTCGGTGCCAGGGTCGTCAGGGCGTTGGTCGCCACCAGCTGCTGGAAGTCGTCGTCCTGCCGCAGTTCCACTTCCTCGAACAGCTCCTGCAGCAAAGGGCTGTTGGACTTTTTCAGCTTCAGCCAGCCCGGACGGACGGAGGCGAGCAGTGCCACATGGACATGGCGGCGGCGGGCCTCCGGCAGCAACTGGCGTCGCAGGGCCGTCAGATCGAGCTGTGCCTCGTTCAGATAGTCGACGACCACCAGGACGGGGGTCGGCTCCGCGAACACTTCCTGAGCGATTCGCGCGGTCACCGACTCCTCTTCGCCGGGCACCACGTGCAGGACCCGCCAGCACGCCTCCAGGGCGAGCCGGCCCACTTCCAGACAGGTCCGGCTCTTGCCCGTGCCCGCGGCGCCCACCAGGAGCACACCCGCGTCCCGCGCGTTGACCAGGCGCACGAACAGATTCTCGGGCTCGGCCGGATGGTCGCTGCCCGGTGAGACGAAGGCCAGCCGGTCCTGTGTGAGGTTCTTCTTGAAGTCCGGTAAGCCGTCGATGAGTTCGTGCTGCGAGATGACCGGGCGCAGCGGCCCCTTCTCGTCGTCCTGCGGCAGGTTGACCGGTACCGTCCAGGACGGTACGCCGTGGCGGGCGAGAACGGCGCAGAACTCCGGGTCGGCCAGCGCCGTGGCGACCGGCTCGGCCTCCGCGCTGTTGGTGCCCGCCGCGGGCAGGCGCTGCGCCTGCACTGCGATCAGCGTCCCGCTGTCCTCGGCGAACAAGGCGGCGCCGGACATGCCGAGCCAGGGGTCCGGCACGCCTCGTGCCGGTTCGCGTGGCGGGGTGGTGGTGAACGTGAGATCCAGCAGTCCGGACTTCAGGTTCGAGCCGAGCTGTACGAATCCGGTGACCTGTTTGCTGTCACGTCGCAGCAACCCCTCCCTGCCCACCGCCTCGGGCCGCAGGGCGAAGGCGGGGAACCCGACCGAGGCGAACGGGATGCTGCCCGCACCCTCCGGCAGCCGCCCGAAGACGGCGGCCGGAACCCTGTCCGGCACGGGCCCGTCGAGGTGGAGCAGCGCAAGATCCTGCGTGGGGCTCCGCCACAGCCGCGTGGCGGGGTACTGGTCGGCACGTGCCCCTAGGAGGACGGTGCAGACGACGTCCGCCGCATCGTCGCCGACCAGGTGGTCCGCCGTGAGGACGAGCCGGGAGGAGATGCGGTAACCGGACCCGTACTCGGCCTTGTCGCTGCGTCTGACCAGGACCTCGGCCACCCGGGCCGTGTCGACAGGACTCATTCAGCGATCAGTTCGTCGCCAGCAGACCCGAAACGTCGTCACTGGTCCGGACCAGCTCGCCCGTGTCCGTCTCGGCTGTCAGGCTGATCTTGACCGTGTGGGTCTGCGCCGACTTCGCACTGCCCTTGCCGCCGAGCGAGACCACCCAGAACCGCACTCCCGCGTTGGCCTCGGCGGACTTCTCCACGGCGACCTGGAGCTCGAGATCAATGGAGTCGATACGGAACTTGACGTCCTGGTTGTGCGCTTCGAGCCGCGCGCGGTTGATCTCCGACCGCAGGGATGCGAGCAGGTCGGCGAGTTCGATGTCCATGGGCCCCCCGAGGCGAACGAGCGGAAGACAAAGTGTTGCAGAAAGCCGGTGTGGTGTCCCCGGCTTGCGCGATCCGGTCCGAGCGGATCGCCGAGGCGGAGGATCCCTGAGTTTCGCGCCACGCGGCTTCCTGCCCGGTCCTGGCCGGTCCTGCTCGATTCCGCCCGGTCCTGCCCGGTTCTGCTTCTGATACCTCGTGCGGGAGCTGTCCGCTCACGGATCGCGCAGGCATGAACGGGGCGCGGGTGTAGGCGGAGGGCGCGTCGGCGTCGGCCATGCTCCGTGGCCGACGAGGACGTACGCAAAGCGCCCCCGTCGAACACGTGTTGAGGGTGGGTGACGGCCGGGTCAGGCAGCCTGGAGCACTTCGCAGGAACAGTGGCGGAATTCCAGGCCGAGTTCGTGGTCCACGGCTGCGCTCGAACGCGTGGCGGCTTCGGCGACCTTCTCCCAGGAGCCGTACTTCATGTAGAGCTGGTCCGCTGTCGGGCCGAGCGGGTTGCCGTACTTCTTCTGGTTGCGGGCCTCCAGTTCCGCGACCTGTTCCGGGGTCATGCCGGCGCGGACGATGTCCTTGGCGTCGTTGCGCATCCGGACCAGAGTGCGGGCGATGTCCTCCTCCGAACGCCCTTCGGCGCGCATGGCGCACTCCGTGCGTTCCATGTCCTCAAGAAGCCCGTGGTAACGCATCCGCTGGTCGCGGGCGACCTCGCGCTCCTCCGGGGTCTCGCTACGGATCAGGCACACGACCGGCTCCGGGCTGGTGCAGTCACCGTGGTCCGGGGCCGCCTGGGAGACAGGGGCGACGACGACCGAACCGCAGCCGGCGGACGACCGGCACGGCTGCGCCACGTGCGCGGCGGCGGAGGCGGACTGAAGGGGGAGGAAGGCGGCTTGGGCGACCAGCAACGTGGGAACCACGCGGCGGGCCAGCGAACGCAGACTGATCAGTGACATGCGCTCATCGTTCGGCAGACCACGACGGGACCGGGGCATGGCGAGGCCGAAGTACTCCTGGCGGGCGGCCGACTCCACTCCGCCGAGTGAAGCGAGGAGCAGCGCCGCCGGGGAAGACGCGCGGCCACTCTGCGCTCATCACCAAACCGAGTACGTGCCCGAGCCCGTTCCTCCGAGGCTGTTCCCTTCGGGCCTGCTTCCTTCGAGCCCGTTCCCTTCGAGCCCGTTCCCTTCGAGCCTGTTCCCTTCAGGCGGACCCGGCGATCGCGGAGAGGAGACGGTGGCGCGGCTCGTGCCGCGAGCACACGCCGCTCCTCCGCGATCGCCCGGCCGGGGCAGACGTGCGGCCGGGCGGGGCTGCCGGGTCCCGGTCAGATGACTCCGAGGAGCCCGTTGCCGCCGAGGAGGGTGCTGTCCTTCTGCGGGAAGCCGACGGACGAGGCGGTGATCATGATGCTGCCCTTGCCGGTGGGCCCGCCGGTGCCACCCGGAAGGACCCAGACGGCGCCGGTGGCGTTGTTCTCCTCCGCTGCGCTGACGAAGAGTTCAGGCCTGCCGTCCTTGTTGATGTCGCCGACGGCCACGGTGGTGCCGAACGAGTCATCGGCCTCGTCCGCTCCGGGGATTCCGGCGGAGTTCTGGGTGAAGGCGTAGGCGCCGCCGCCCAGGGCCCCGGTGCGGCGGCCGGGGATGACCGTCACCTGCCCGGCGTTCCGTTGGAGCGTGTCCTCCTGCGGCGCGCCGACCACGATGTCCGCCAGCCCGTCACGGTTCAGGTCGGCCACCGCGAGGGCGCCGCCGAAGTTGTCCCACTTCTCGCTCGCACCGGGAACGCCGGAGGTGTTCTGGGTCAGCTGCACCGGCTTCACGTCCCGCGCGATGCCCTGCGCCGAGCCGTACCAGAGGAGCACCCGGCCCCCGAGCGCACCGTTGGCTCCGGTGCTGTCGGGCTCGTCGGGGTCTCCGACCACGAGATCGGCGTATCCGTCGCCGTTGACGTCCCCGGTGGCCGCGATCAGGCCGTTGCCCGTCTGCTGTGCGCCGCTGCCGGCAGCGGCGGCGTACACCTCGCCGCCGCTCAGCCCGCTCATCCGGACGGTGACGGCCACCTCGTCCGGGAAGCCGTCGTGGCCGAAATCGCCCAGCGCGACGCTTCCTACGGAAGGGGTGTCCCGGTTCTCCACGGCCTGGCCGTAGGTGCCGTTGCGGCTGAAGGGCCCCGTGAAGCGCATCGCCCCCTCGTACCCGGCGACGAGCACCTCGGTCTTCGCGCCGGGGCCGGAGCCGAGCGCCGCGATGTCGAGGCCGTAGTACTTGCCGGCTGTTGTCGCCGGCAGATACGTGCCGGCTGTCAGCCCCTTCTTGCCACCCCACAGGACCGTCACGGTGCCGGCGTCCTGGCCCTGCGTGGTGTCCTCGTACGGGGTGGAGACCACCAGGTCCGCATAGCCGTCCCGGTTCAGGTCCGCCGTCGCGGTGGCGGCCCCGAAGCCGTCGTTCGTCTCGGCCGCACCCGGCACCCCCGCGGTGTTCTGCGTGATGGTCGCCCGCCGGGACGTCGACAGCCCCGACTTCGATCCGTAGAGCACGACCACGGCACCGGCGCCCTGCTTGCCGGCCACGTTCGCCCCCGGCGCGGGCAGCACGGCGTCGCTGTACCCGTCACCGTTGAAGTCACCGGGCACCGCCCCGTGCACGGCCGCCGCGGGCGTGGCGGACAGCAGCGGAGCGCCCATGACGACGGCGACCAGAAGCGCCCCCGTTCTCCAACCGCCGCGCAGACCTTCTCTGTTCATCATGAGCCGGATCCCCCTCCCCCTCGACGCACCTGGCGTGCGCCGCGGTCAGGGCATCGTACGAGGAGCCACGCAGGCCCTGACGTCCAGCCCGATGAGGCCCTCACACAAACGGCCTCGACGGCCTCGGACGAGGAGCCCGAGGCCGAATGGAGCGCCTCCCCGGGGGAGAAACTCCGGCCAGTGGCGTAACGCGCTTCGCCCCTCGGCAGGATTCGAACCTGCGACACCCGCTTCAGGGGTCGATCCGCACCCGCATCCGAGGCCGTCGACGGCTGGCCCGGTGGTCGCCCGGTGGGCATGCCGCCGTCCGGCCCCGTTGATGTCAGCCGTGGATGTCAGACGGGGCGGGGAACGATGCTCACCGCCCGGTAGTCGTATCCGTCCTGCTTGAATCCGGGGGCTTCCCAGGTGAGATCGACCTGTTGCCCTGGTGACAGTGTGCGAAAGCCGGGCGCCTGGATGTCGGCGTAGTGACCGAAGCACCCTCCGGGAGTCTCCGGCGAGTCGAGGACACCCCAACCCTCCTCGTCCCTCCACTCACGCACAGTCGCAGTCACTGCTGCGGCGACCTTGCGGGTCCCTCTCCGACGACTCATTGCCTCTCCCCTCATCCGTCCCACAAGATCCAAAACGCGTGACGCTCAGGTCCCGGCACGGCAACCTTGCTCAGGGTGGCGGGAGTTGCGTCCCGCGTCGTGATGGAGAGCCTGGGCCGCGCTCGGACCAGCATCACCGTGGACGTCCGTACGCACGTCGTGCGGGACACGCAGCGCGAGGCCGTGAGCCACACGGTCCGGCTGCTCAGGAAGCGCCCCGGTCGTCAGTATCCGTGATCGTTGATGTCAGAACTCGATGCCAAAGGCCCCGGACCATGATCGGTCCGGGGCCTTTTCCTCTGTGCCCTCGGCAGGATTCGAACCTGCGACACCCGCTTTAGGAGAGCGGTGCTCTATCCCCTGAGCTACGAAGGCGGGGATCCGTCGGAAAGCGTGTCCGGGAGTCTGCCGCGACAGGCGGACGCTCGGGCTTGCTCAGCGACAGGTCGCGGTGGCGGCCCGTGAGGGCGCAGCCACCGCGGTCAGTGTAGCGGGTGGTGCCTGATCCGAGGGCGGGGAGATGTGCTTACCGGCTCGGGCTGCGAGCCTGTGGATGATCTTGGCGTGTGTGAGGGAGTTGCTCAGCGAGGCCCAAGGGCTGTCCCGTAATCCCTTGCGGGCGCGCGACGACAGCTACGGCACCTCGCCGCGTTGTCGGAACGTCCGAACACATCCAGTATGCGGACGCTCCTCCGCCTTGCGATGCACCGCATCCGACGCCGCGCGCCGATCCACCACGGCTTACGGGACAGCCCTTGGGTGACGTGGATCAGCAGGGTTGCGATTGCACCGGGACCCACTGTCCTGGCAGAAGCCCCTTACGCGGCTTCGGCGGCCAGTGCCGCCGCCCGTTCCGGATCCCCGCCGGCGCGGGCGAGCAGGGCGTCCGCGTTCCACGCCGACTCGCTGTGCCCGACGGTGCCGAGCAACAGCGTCAGGTTCGTCTCGAAGCGCGACGCGTACAGGGCCCAGTCCGCCGCGGGCAGGAGGGCGTGGACCGCTTCCAGCAGGGCCCACGCCGCGGCATCGCGCAGCTCCCGTGCGGCCGGGTCGCAGGCCTGGAGTGCTTCCTGAACACCGGGGTCCGCGGGGTCGTACGTGCGCAGCGACGGAAGCAGTCGTGGATCGCCCAGTACCGCTGCCGCGTTGAACGTCTGCACGTAGGCGGTCGGTTCTTCGAGCAGCGCGGCGAGCAGGGGAACGGCACGCGGATCCCGGCGCACGGCGAGACCGCGTACGGCCTCCTCGCGCGTCTCGGGGTCCTCGTCCTCGACGCGACGCCACAGGGCCGACCTGATGTCCGGTCCGTCCACATCGGCCAGCTGCCCCAGCGCAAAGGTGGCCCGCTCGCGCACAGACGCCTCCCGGTCGCGGGTCAGCGGGATCAGGGCGGCCAGTGCGGGGTCGTCCGGCTGCCCGGACATGGCCGCGGGCAGCTCGCCCGCCGCCTCGGCGCGGAGGTCGGGATCCGTATGGCCCGCCTGAGCGACGAGGGCAGAGATCGCGTCCGCGTTCATGCCCTCATTCTCCGGCAGGCCTGCCTGTTTCCCGGCGGCGGGCGGATTCCCCGGAACCGGATCAGGGCGCGGGTGTCAGCGACGCGGCCTCCCAGCCGAACCCGTCCGGGTCGGTGAAAGCGCCGGTGCCGCCCACGAGCGCGAGCCGGTGCGAGCCGGTGCCGTCGACGGGGACGCCGACGTCCTTGGCGAGAGCGCGACGCCCGTACAGGGCCAGCTTGACGGGGCTGCCCTGGGTGTCGAACTCGACGTACTTGCTGCCGAAGCTCTTGGCCACGGTGAGGCCGCGCTCGACGTAGAAGCGCTTGCTGGCGGTCACGCTCTCAGTGCCGAGCAGGAGCACCATCTGGTCGATCTGCCCGGTGGCCGGGGCGGTGTCCTTCTTCGCCGACGTGGCGATCTTCCAGATCGTTCCGTCCGGGGCGCGGACGACGCCGCCGTAGCCCCAGAACGACTTGGTGGCGGGCTTCAGCGTGGTGGCGCCGGCGTCGAGGGCGGCGTCGACGAAGCCGCGGACGTCGGCCGGCTGGGGCATCGTGAGCGACAGCGAGAACCCGCGGAAACCGGTGGTGGGCGCATCCGATGAGCGCAGGCCCACCCGGGTGTCCAGGCCGAGCGCGGCGTAGAAGTCGTGGGCGGCCGCGGTGTCGGCCACCTCGAGGGTGAGGGCTTCGATGGAGGTCATGTGCTTCACGTTATTTGCGGGGCGGTCGCGGGTGCTTCTTGATTCCTGACCGGTTCGGCTGCCGGGCAGCAGGCAGCAGGCAGCAGGCAGCAGGTAGCCGGCAGCCAGGTGGCGGGGCAGCGGAGCGGCCGGCTGTCGCTTGCTGCGCGCCGCTTCTTCGACGGTCAGCCGGTGACGGTGAACGCGAGCGAGATCAGAGTCCGTTCGCTACGTGCCTTGAGCTGCTGGGCGGTCCGGTGCAGCCGGTGCGACTCGGTCGACGGAAGCGATATCGCGATGGTCGAGGGGACGGCGCCGACCGTGATGGGTACGGCGGCGCAGACCGAGCCCATCGCGTACTCCTCGGTCTCGTGCACGGGCTCGCCCCTGCGGGCGCGGGCCAGTCGGCTGAGGACGGTTTCGGGCTCCGTCACCGTGTGCCGGGTCAGGGGAAAGGGCGGGTAGCGGTCCAGGTGTTCCCGGCGGGATGCCTCGTCGAGCTGGCCCAGGAGGCACTGGCCGATGGCGTGGGCGTGGGCGGATGCGCCGAAGGGCACGCTCTCTTCGACCTTCGCGTGGGAGGGCCCGTCCACGGCGTGCGTGAGCCGTACCTCGCCGTCCACGTAGAGCGCGTGGTAGACGGCGGCGTCCAGGTCGTGGGCCACCTCGGTCAGCCAGTGCGAGGGGTCGGAGCCGGCTTCGGCGGGGCGGCCGAGGTTGAGGGTGGCGTCCCCGGGCACGTACAGGCCCTGGTCCCGACGCAGGTAGCGCTCGTGCACAAGGGTGCGCAGCAGGTGGTACGTCGTGCTCAGCGGCAGTTGGGCGCGGCGGGCCAATTGCTTCGCTGCGGCACCGTGCGGATGGTCCGACGCCGCTTCCAGGAGCCGCAGGGCGCGCTGCACGGAGCCGATCAGGGTGGGGGAGCCTGCGGGGGAAGGCGGCACGGACGCTCCAGATTGTCACTCGGTATCGGAGATGGACACCGCGTCCTCGGACACTTGCGGACACCTGGGCTTGCGCCTCGGTGCGCGTCTTGCGACTACTGGTCACCCCGGGGTTCTTTCGCATTTTGTCCCGGATCGGGCCGTTGAGGGAAGTTGGCGTGTACCTGGAGGTCCGTGCGGCTTCGGGTGCGACCGTTCGCGCTGTGACGTGAGTCACTGGCGCTTGTCCGGTGCTTGAAGGGCGGCTGATCGGGATTGCCGTCAATGTGTTGCGTCATACGGGGCGTGCCGCCCGAATCCGTGCTCAGGAAGGTTGTTCGTGCCGCATTCCGATCCGACCCCAGCCGTACCTCCCTCCTCCGGGCCCGCCGCGGCGAAGACCGAGGCCCCGGCGGCTCGCGTGCATGCCGCGCTGACCGGTCCCGGCGGTCCGTTCGCCGTAGTGCGGGAGGAGGACGGGCCTCACGCGGGTTCGCTCGTGTACGCGGACGGGCCCAGGACGCTCCGTGAGTTCGTGGAGACCACATGGGCGTTCGGGGACCAGCCGTTCCTGATCGCGGGGGATCGCAGCTATTCGTACGGGGAGTTCTTCGCCGCCGCGTCCGCTCTGGCGTGCCGGCTGAGCGAGGGGTACGGGCTCCGCCCGGGCGACCGGGTGGTGGTCGCGATGGGGAACCGGCCGGAGTGGCAGATCGCGTTCTGGGCCGCCCAGCTGGCCGGTCTGGTCGCGGTCCCGCTGAACGCCCGGTGGACGGAGGCCGAGTTCACCTACGCGCTCGACGACTGCGGGCCGCGGGCGCTGCTGGTTGACGGGGAGCGGATGCCGCCGGTCGCGGAATGGGTCCGGAGGTCCGGGGCGCGCGTGATCGTCTTCGGCGGCGGTGGCGGTGAGGGGGAAGACGACGGGCGCCGCTCCGCTCGCGAGGTCCGCGCCGGAGGGCTTGCCGAGGGCGTCGAGTGGTACGAGGACCTGCCGGCGCCCGATCCGTTCGCCGCGCCGCCCGAGGTCGAGATCCGGCCCGAGGACGACGCGACGATCGTCTACACCCCGGGCACCACCGGCAGGCCCAAGGGTGCCGTCGCCACTCAGCTCGCCCAGGCGGGTGCCGCGCGCAACCCGCGCTTCCAGGCGGCCGCCTCCGCGCTCGGCCGGGGTGTCATTCCGGGACAGGGGCCCGCGCCCGTCACGCTGTTGACGTTCCCGTTTCCCCACGTGGCCGCCTTCGCGGGCATCTGCGCCGCGATGTCGGTGGGTGGCGCCGTCGTCCTGATGCGCGAGTGGGACGCGGAGGAGGCGCTGCGCCTGATCCGGGAGCACCACGTCACTCATTACTCCGGGGCGCCGGCAAGCGCCCTCCGGCTGCTTGCCGCGGCCGCCCGGACGGGAGACGGGCTGGAGAGCCTCCAGGTGCTCGACACCGGTGGGGTCGCGGCACCACGGGACCTGGTCGTGCAGCTGACCGCCCGCTACGGGGAGCGGATCGAGCCGCGCAACGGTTACGGGCTCACCGAGACCGGCGGTGGCGTCATGGCGGACTTCGGCGCCGAGTGCCGGCTGCACCCGGGCAGCGTGGGGCGGCCGACGCCGAGTACCGAGGTGCGGATCGCCTCCCCGACGGGCGAGGCGCTGCCCGACGGGGAGGCCGGCGAGCTGTGGCTTCGTGGCCAGGCGCTGGTCCGTGGCTACTGGCAGGACGAGGAGGCCACGGCGCAGGCGTTCACCGGCGGCTGGTTCCGTACCGGCGACCTCGCGGTGGTCCGGGAAGGCCGGGTCGATGCCGTCGAGCGGATCAAGGACGTGGCCGCTCGCGGCGGCGAGAACGTGTGCTGAGCCGGGGCCGAGTCGACGCCGTACGTCCATCCAGGGCCGAGTCGACGCCGTACGTGCACTCGGGCACGGCGGGCATGGAGCCCGCGGCGTGCACGGCGGGTATCGAGAGGGCGGCGGGCACGACGGACGCGGCGGTTCCGGGAGCGGTTCACCCGGTGCTCGGCAAGGAGGGCGCCGCCGTCGTCCGGCTCAGCCCCGGAACCGGACGCACGGCCGGGGCGCGCGTGGTCAGAGGCGGGTGATGCGTACGCGGTAGTCGCCCTTGGTGTCCTTGTCGACCACCGATATGCGGATCCCGTTGGCCCGGTCGGTGAAGGTCTGACCGGGCTGGAACGGGGCGTCGGAGAGTTCGGCGTGCACATTGGGCATCCGGGTGCAGCCGCTGCTGTCCTTGGTGCTGTCGGTGACGGACACGGGGCCCTGGCCGGTGTCGACGTCCGAGCTCACCTTGTAGATCAGCACGCCGGGCCGGCACACCTCCTGGTCGTTGCCGGCCTGGGTCCGTACCTCCACCGCATAGCCGGATTCCGCGGTCAGCGGTACGAACGCCAGCTTCGTGCCGCCGTGGGTGGCCAGCGGTTCCAGGACGTGGTCGCTGGTGCCGGGCTGGGAGGCGCAGCTGATCTGGTCGTTGTCCAGCCAGCCGAGCTTCCATTTGTGCCAGCCCAGCAGGTCGTTGTTGGCGCCCCAGTCCTCCGACATGATGTCCCAGTGCCCGACCGAGCCCCCGCCCTCCATCGTGTAGAGGTCGGGCAGGCCGAAGACATGGCCGTTCTCGTGCGGCAGGACGCGGTAGCCGGTCTGGGGGTACGAGCCCGAGCCGTCGTCCTGGCGGCTGTAGACGAAGGACGTGTTGGAGAGCGGGACGCCGTCCGCATACGGGGCGTCGTCGTTGCCCGAGAAGGTCACGGACAGCACGGTGTCCAGGGCGGAGGGCCCGGCGTTCGGCGTGACCAGGATGTTGATCAGGTCGTAAGCGGTGAAGTCCACCTTCGGGTCGGCGGCGGCGACGATGTCCTGGACGAGGTGGCGGTAGCCCGGTTCGTACGGTGATCCGCGTTCGATCCCGTACTCCGCGAACGGCAGCGGCATCCGCAGCCAGGTCTTCACCGGCGCTTCGGGCACATAGGTGAGCCGCCCGTAGGAACTGGTGCGGAACCAGTCCGTGGTCTGGGGGAAGAACTCCGCCAGCCGGTCCATGGCCGGTTCCTTCCCCGGTGCGTCAGGGAAGTCGATCATCAGGTTCAGTGCGTGCACCTGGCCGGTGGAACGGGCGTAGCCCGGCTGCGTGGGCATGCCCTCCGACATCTGTACCCCCATGGTCGCGGATATCCGGCACGGGCCGAGACCGGCCGACCGGGCGGTGGTCAGCGGTCCGGCTGAGGCCCTGCTGGGCAGGGGAAGCGTGTTGCTGGCCGAGGCCAGTGCTGCGATGACCAGGGCCGTTGCCGCGCCGAGGGCCACCGGGTGACGGTGCTTGCGTATCCGGCGGCGGGGCTTCTGCATAGAGGCGCCTTCGGGTCCGCGGCAGTCGGCCGACCCCGACTGCGCTCTGTCGATCAGCCTCGGCCGGGCGGTGCGGCGCCGCGCGTTGGGTGCGCCGATCGGTGGGTTTTTCCCCGACCGGAGGGTGTGGCGCAGGTCACAATGGAGTCGGAAATAACCGGGGACCATTTCCCCGTTTGCATCGGTGTCCCTGCGAAACGGGGAAGCGGTCCCCGGTTAACCGGACGGGTCGCCGGAGTTACAGACGCAGGAACGGCACAAGCCCGGGCGGGCGCAAGCCTCAGGCCGGCACCGCCGCAGCAGGACCCGTAGCCGGACGACCATCCGGAACACCGGCCGGAAAGCCAGCCGGACGATCATCCGGAGCCCATCCGGAAGACCAGGAAGAGAAGGAGCGCCGCCGTGGACACCGTCGCCCGCACCGCAGCCGGAACCGCGCAGCCGCGTACGCCCCGCCCGCGGGCCGACGCGCTGCGCAACCGGGAGCGGATCGTGACGGCCGCGCGCGAGATGTTCGTCGAGTTCGGGCCGGACGTGCCGCTCGACGAGGTCGCCCGCCGCGCGGGCGTCGGCAACGCCACCCTCTACCGGAACTTCCCCGACCGGGCCGCACTGACCCATGAGGTCGTCCTCGCGGTCACCTCCCGTACCACCGACCGTGCCGAGGAGGCAGCGAGGGAGGAGCCCGACGCCTTCGTC
Source organism: Streptomyces sp. NPDC002809 (assembly GCF_040295435.1). Taxonomy (NCBI): domain Bacteria; kingdom Bacillati; phylum Actinomycetota; class Actinomycetes; order Kitasatosporales; family Streptomycetaceae; genus Streptomyces; species Streptomyces sp. NPDC002809. Next base: position 135,300 of record NZ_JBEOVJ010000012.1, on the reverse strand, counting down.
GCGCTCACCCGCTTCGTGCACGCGGCGGCCGACGAACGGATCGGGGCGCTGTGCCCCATGCTGTCCGGCGGCTTCGACAAGGACCATCCCGAACTGCTCGCCGAGCGCCGGCGCCTCGAAGAGGCCGTCGAGGGGCTCGTCGCGCGCGCCATGTCCGCGGGGCGCCTGCGTACCGACATCGCCGTCGGAGACGTACTGGTCGCCCTCTCCCAGCTCACCCGGCCGCTGCCGGGCATCGCCTGCCCGAACATCGACCGGTTCACCCACCGCCACATCCAGCTGTTCCTGGACGGACTGGAGGCCCCGGCCCGGTCCGTACTGCCCGGAACGGCGGCGACCTTGGAGGACCTGCGGCGTCGGACCTGACCAACGCACCGGGCTCCTGAACCGGACGCCCGGCCGCGTGTCCGCCACGCCTCGACCACCTTCTCCCATCTCTCCCTGACCAGAGTCCGACCCTCGCTTCCGCTCGGCCCTCACCGAACGCACGGTTCACGACCTCGCGCGCCCTCGCGCGTCCTTAGGTGGCTACTCCCATGTCAAAAACAGCTGATATCCGACTCCCGGACCCCAGTCGCTGGAAAGCGCTGGCGTTCATCGCGCTCGCGCAGTTGATGGTCGTGCTCGACGCCACCATCGTGAACATCGCGCTCCCGCACGCCCAGACCGATCTCGGCATCACCGATGCCAACAAGCAGTGGGTCATCACGGCCTACGCCCTCGCCTTCGGCGGACTGCTGCTCTTCGGCGGCCGGATCGCCGACCTCTGGGGCCGTAAGCGCACCTTCGTCGTCGGTCTGATCGGCTTCGCGCTCGCCTCCGCACTCGGTGGCGCGGCGCAGAACCAGGGCATGCTGTTCGGCTCCCGCGCGCTCCAGGGCGTGTTCGGCGCGCTGCTCGCCCCGGCGGCCCTCTCGCTGCTCGCGGTGATGTTCACCGATGCCAAGGAGCGCGCCAAGGCGTTCGGCATCTACGGTGCGATCGCCGGTGGCGGCGGCGCCGTCGGTCTGATCCTCGGCGGTCTGCTCACCCAGACGCTGAACTGGCGCTGGACGTTCTTCGTCAACATCCCGTTCGCGATCGTCGCCGCAGCCGGTGCGTACTTCGTGATCCGCGAGCCGGCCGGCAGCCGTAACCGTTCCTCGCTCGACATCCCCGGCGTCGTCCTGTCCGCGCTGGGTCTGGTCTCGCTGGTCTACGGGTTCACCCGCGCCGAGTCCAGCGGCTGGTCGGACTCGCTGACCATCGGCACGTTCGTCGCCTCCGGCGTGCTGCTGCTCGCCTTCGTCCTGGTCGAGTCCAAGGTCAAGTCCCCGCTGCTCCCGCTGCGCGTCGTGATGGACCGCAACCGCGGCGGCGTCTACCTCTCGCTGGGTCTCGCCGTCATCGCGATGTTCGGCCTGTTCCTGTTCCTCACGTACTACCTGCAGGTCGTCAAGGGCTACTCGCCGATCAAGACCGGCTTCGCCTTCATGCCGATGATCGTCGGCATGATCACGGGCTCGACGCAGATCGGTGCCCGGCTGATGACGCGGGTCCCGGCCCGCATGCTGATGGCTCCCGGCTTCCTGACCGCCGGTGTCGGCATGCTGCTGCTCACGCAGCTGGAGATCGACTCGTCCTACGCGGCGGTCATCCTGCCGGGTCAGCTCCTGCTGGGTCTCGGCATGGGCACGGCGTTCATGCCCGCCATGTCGCTGGCCACGCACGGCATCGAGCCGCGTGACGCGGGTGTCGCCTCCGCGATGGTCAACACCTCGCAGCAGGTCGGTGGCGCGATCGGTACGGCGCTGCTCAACACCATCGCGGCCTCGGCCGCCACGGCGTACGCCACCTCGCACGCCGCGCTGGGTGCCACCGACCCGGAGCTGCTGAAGCTCCAGTCGATGGTGCACGGCTTCACCGGCGCCATCTGGTGGGCCGTCGGCATCCTGGTGGTGGCCGCCGCGATCGCGGGGACCTTCATCAACGCCGGCCGTCCGTCGGCCACCACGACGTCCGGGGGCACCGGTTCCGGTGACTCCGCGGGTGTCGAGGACGAGTTCAAGGTGCCGGTCGTCGCGCACTGACCGCTCGCGCGCGGCGTGCCGTGACACGGTGTGAAGCGAACTCCGCCCCGGTTCCGTTCGACGGAACCGGGGCGGAGGCGCGTGCGGGGGCAGGGGGTGTGGCGCGGTCAGCGGAGCCAGGGGAGGTCGGCGTCGGTGCCCTCCGGCTGGAGACCGGCCGCCATGACCTGCATGATCTCGCCGAGCGTGTGCACCTGCTCGGGGGTGAGCCGGTCGAACATCGCCTGGCGTACGGCGCTGACGTGGCCCGGGGCCGAGCGGCGGAGCATCTCGTAGCCCTCCTGGGTGAGGACCGCGTTCTGGCCGCGCTTGTCGGACGGGCAGTCCTCGCGGCGCACCCAGCCGCTCTTCTCCAGCCGGGCGACGGCGTGCGAGAGCCGGGACCGGGTGATCTTGGCGTCCTTGGCCAGTTCGGTCATCCGCATCTGGTGGCGGGGCGCCTGGGAGAGCTGGACGAGTAGTCCGTAATAGATGTGCGGCATGCCGGCATCGCGCTGCAACTGGCGGTCGAGGTGATCCTCCAGGAGCGTGGTGGCGTGCAGATACGCACGCCAGACGCTCTGTTCTTCTTCGCTGAGCCAGCGCGGCCCACCGGTGGATGCCGTGGTCATGTACTCCACTGTACGACCTTTTCTTGAAAGTTGAACTAGATAGAGCTAAGGTCTCCAAAGGTGGGAACTTGAATATTAAAGAACTGTTCCTGTTGAAGACCCCGTAGAAGACTTACCTTGAGCAGCAGTGGATGGGGAGTGTCATGACAGTCACCGCGGAGCGCATGCCCGCCCTCTATCTCTCCCACGGCGCACCGCCGCTGGCCGACGACCCGGTCTGGCCCGGCGAGCTCGCGGCCTGGTCCGCCGGGCTGCCCCGGCCCACCGCCGTCCTCATGGTCTCCGCCCATTGGGAGGAGGCCCCGCTCGCGCTCGGCGCCACCGAGACGATCCCGCTGGTCTACGACTTCTGGGGCTTCCCCGAGCACTACTACCAGGTGCGGTACGCCGCGCCGGGTGCCCCGAAGCTGGCCGAGAGCGTCCGGAAGCTGCTGCGCGGCGCCGGTACGCCGGTCCAGGACATCCCGGACCGGGGCCTCGACCACGGGGCGTACGTCCCGCTGGTGGAGATGTTCCCGGCGGCCGACATCCCGGTGCTGCAGATCTCCATGCCCACCCTGGACCCGCAGAAGCTGATGGACATCGGGCGCAAGCTCGCGCCGCTCCGCGACGAGGGTGTCCTGATCGTCGGCAGCGGCTTCTTCACCCACAACCTCGCCGCGCTGCGCCATACGGGTGGCGGCGTGCCCGGCTGGTCGGCGGAGTTCGACGACTGGGGGCACCGAGCGCTCCAGGCGCGGGACATCGACGCGCTGCTGGACTTCGAGCACAAGTCCCCGGCCGGCCGGCTGGCCCACCCGCGCACCGAGCACTTCGCGCCCCTCTTCGTCACGCTCGGGGCCGCTGAGCAGGAGCTCGACCAGGGGCGCAGCGTGATCGAAGGCTTCTGGATGGGTCTGGCCAAGCGCTCGGTGCAGTTCGGCTGAGGCGAAGGGGAGGGCCTGCCACCCCGGGCCGGTTTCGGGGCGGCGGCCCGGGGCGGCCGGCCCGAGCCGCCCGGGGCCGGGACCGGGGTCAGAACGCCGGCGGGTTCAGCTCGACCGAGCGGAGCGCGGCTGCCAGTGCGGTCGCGCCGCCGACGTCCAGTGCGGTGTCGGTGAACTTGATGGTGTGGTCGTCGCCGTGGGCCGCCGCCCGCGCGAAGACCTCCTCGGCGGACAGTCCGCCGGGGACGGCGCCCGGATCGGCGGGCCTCGCCGGGGAGTAGGCGGCGGTGACCGCCGCGCTCGCCGCCCAGGCCGCCTCCAGGCTCGGCGCCCACAGTGCGCGGGGGAGTGCGGGCAGCGTGCGCAGCACGGCGTTGGGCGCGGTTGCGGCATGCACCAGCATGATCGGCGCGCCGTATCCGTATGTCGCGTAGCGGTGGGTGGCGGCCCGCACCAGTTCCGTCAGCCGGGCGCGGGCGGCCTCGGGGCCGGCCACTGGCCGCCCCGGCCACCTCGGGAACGCGGTCAGCTGCCCCAGCCGGCCCTGGATGCCACCGCTCTGGTCGGGGACGGGCGCCACGGCGTCCAGCGCGGCCGCGGCGTCGGCCGCCGGGGCTGCCGCGGACAGCGGCGGCAGCGGCTGGTGGCGGGCCGCCCAGTAGCCGAGCGCATGGGCAAGCTCGGTGACGCGGGGCGCGTTCTCATCGGCGCTCAGGAGCGTGCGCACGCTGTGGCCGACCCGGATCACCGGGTGCGTGGCGCCCGCCGCGATGCCGGGCAGCAGCCGCGGCCACCACTCGGCGAGCACTTCGCGCCAGGGCCGGCCGGCCGTCTCGCGTGCGAAGTACGCCGCCCAGTCGGCGATGCGCCGCGGGTCGCCCAGCGCCTCCTGCCAGTTCTCCGGGGTAACCTCGGTGAACCGGTCCGGCATGTCCTCCAGTCTGGCCCGGTAGTGGTCCAGCCAGCGGTGTACCCCCGGTGCCTGGCCGTGGCGCACCAGCGCCTCCACGGCCATCGGGGCGTGATTGCTCAGCCAGCCGTCCCGCTCGGGACCGAAGGTGTGCAGTCGTTCCAGTGCTTCGTCGAGGGTTCCTGAGGTGTCGGGTGCGTTGGGTGACGTGAGGTCCATGCGGAACCACGCCAGGCACGGCGGCGGCGCCCGGTATCCGGCTGAGGTCCCGGACAGGGCGGACCGCAGACCTAGGTCCTCTCGTTCGGATCGTGCCGGGGCTCGCGTGCCCCGGCACGCGCATCTGCCGCGTTGCCGTCGGTCGCCGGAGCTCCGCGGTGGCTCCCTCCTCCGCCTTGCAGCCGCGCGCACCGGACCCCGCTCCCTGATCCGGCCTGATCCGGACGAAAGGCCCTACGGGACAGCCCTCAGGCCTGCGGACCCAGGTGTTTCTCGTACCAGGCCACGTCCCAGTACCGGTCGAACTTCCGGCCGACCTCCGAGTACGTACCGATGTGGCGGAAGCCGAAGCGTTCGTGCAGCCGGGCCGAGGACTCGTTGGGCTGGGTGATGCCCGCGTACGCGCGACGCAGGTCCTCGCCGGCGAGGGCCTCGAAGAGCGCCGCGTACAGGAGGGTGCCGATGCCTCGGCCCGTGGCGTCGGGGGAGCAGTAGACGCTCACCTCGACGGATGTGGAGTACGCCGCCTTGGGGCGGAACGCGCTGCTGGTGGCGTAGCCCAGGATCCGGGTGCCCGTCCCGCCCGTTTCGTCGACATTGCGGACATCCTGAGCAACCAGAAGCCGGTGCGGGCCGTCTTCTGGATGAGAGCGCAACCAGGGGAGGCGCTGCTCGGGAGTGAACGGGGCCGTGTCGAATGTGAGGGCGGTCTCACGTACGTAATGGTTGTAGATGTCCGTGAGAGGTCCCAGATCGCCCTCGACTCCTGGTCTGACCTGCACTTCTGTGTCCGGCTGTGTCATGTGCCCTCCCTGGTGGCGCGACAGGGTACTGCATGATCTCGAAAATGAATGCCGGTCATGGGAATTCTGTCCGGATTCCAGTCGTTGTTTCCATCGGATGCAGGGCACCCGAAAAGGTGTCGCGACCTACTCAGCAAGGGAGCACGCATGGCAACCCGTGCCGTCGCCCGTCGTTCGTCCGCCACCGGCGGGACCAACCGGGCAAGCAGCGTTCGCGCCGTGGGCGGGGAGATCGCCGATCGCGACCTGGTCGGCATGTACCTGGACGAGATCGCGCGCACGCCGCTGCTCGATGCCGCCAAGGAGGTCGAGCTGTCGCAGACCCTGGAAGCGGGTGTCTTCGCTCAGCAGGTCCTCGACGGTGCGGTGGAGAGCGAAGCCGGCGGGGCCTCGCGCGAGGAGCTGGAGGCGCTGGTCGCCGAGGGCGAGCGCGCCAAGGACGTATTCATCCGTTCCAACCTCCGGCTTGTCGTCGCCGTCGCTCGCCGCTATCCGCGAGCCGGGCTGCCGCTGCTCGACCTGATCCAGGAGGGCAACGCCGGCCTGGTGCGCGCGGTCGAGAAGTTCGACTACGCCAAGGGCTTCAAGTTCTCCACTTATGCGACGTGGTGGATCCGGCAGGCCATCACCCGTTCCATAGCCGACCAGTCGCGCACGATCCGGCTCCCCGTCCACCTGGTGGAGGAGCTCGGCCGGATCCGCCGTGTGCAGCGCGAATTCAACCGCGAGCACGGGCGCGACCCGGAGCACTCGGAGATCGCCGCCGAGCTGGACTCGACGACGTCGCGGGTCAGTGATGTCCTGGACTGGGCCCGCGACCCGGTCAGTCTGAACATGTCGGTGGACGACGACGGCGACACGCAGTTCGGTGACCTCCTGGAGGACACCTCCGCCGTTTCGCCCGAGCAGTCCGTGATGACACTGCTGCGCAGCGAGGAGCTGGAGGAGCTGATCGGCAAGCTCGACAACCGCACCGCGTCGATCATCCGTATGCGGTACGGCATCGAGGACGGCCGTGAGCGGACCCTGACCGAGGTGGGCAAGCAGCACGGGCTCACTCGCGAGCGGATCCGCCAGATCGAGAAGCACGCGCTGCTCGAACTGAAGCGAATGGCTCACGACACGGGTTTTGACGCTGCAGCATGAGCCCGCGTCCAGTAACCTCCGAATTGGGCCGCTTCACATCGGTGGCCCCCTAGAGCTGAGTCCCGGCGCCCACCCCCCCCCTGGCGCCGGGGCTCATCCTTTTTCCGGCGTCTCCCGCCGTCTCCGCCGTCTCCCGGTGTCTTCCTTCCGGTGTCTTTCCCGGCAGCCTTTCCGGTAGCTCGGCGGGTTCCACGAGCAGTACGACGGGTTCTACGAAGCGGGCGTCGTCCGGGATGCCGCCGCGCGGGTGAGCCGGCTGCCCAGGTCCTTCAGGTACGTCACCAGCTGCGGCGGCTGGTGCGCGGTGAACTCGCAGTCCACCAGCGCGAGGCGCAACGCCACCCATTCCAGTGAGTCGTTCAGCACCGCCCGCAGCCGGCAGCCGTGCTCGCCGGTCTGCTCCAGCGGGCCCATCGAGGCGGGCAGCCGCGAGGCCACGAACTCGGCGGGCGCCGCGAAACTCACGTCGACCGCCAGCTCCGGCTGCCTGCGCGCCATGGAACTGCTGAGGAACTCCGCCGCGTCGCCGGTCGGCAGCTCGCGCGGCGTGAAACGGGCGCCCGTCGCGAACGGATCACTCACCCGGTCGACCCGGAAGGTGCGCCAGTCCTCCCGCTCCAGGTCGTACGCGACCAGGTACCAGCGCCACCCGGTGCTCACCAGGCGGTACGGCTCCACCTGCCGCCTCGACTCGGCGCCGTCCCTCGCCCGGTACGCGAACCGCAGCCGCTCCCGGCCCGTGACCGCCGACGCCATCACGGTCAGCGTCTGCGGGTCGATCGTCGAGCCGTCCCCGCGGGCCAGCGGCATCGTCGCGTTCTGCAGGGTGGAGACCCGGTGGCGCAGCCGTGAGGGCAGCACCTGTTCCAGCTTGGCCAGCGCCCGTACGGAGGCCTCGTCGACGCCCTCGATGGCATGGCCGGCCCCGGCCCGCAGGCCCACCGCGATGGCCACCGCCTCCTCGTCGTCCAGAAGGAGCGGCGGCATCGCCGTGCCGGCCACGAGCCGGTAGCCGCCGACCGAGCCCCGTGAGGCCTCGACGGGGTAGCCCAGGTCGCGGAGGCGGTCGATGTCGCGCCGGATGGTGCGGGCGCTGACGTCGAGCCGGTCGGCGAGTTCACTGCCCGGCCACTCGCGCGGCGTCTGGAGCAGTGACAGCAGATTCAGCAGTCGTGCCGGGGTGTCGGTCATGTCACCCAGGATGCCCGTCCAATGGGTCACGAACTGACCTAATGAACGTTTAACTTCCTCATATGACTTCCTCCGCATCCCTGCCGTCGTCGGCGGCCGCCCCCGCGGTCCCCTCGGCCCCGTCGGACCGCCGCCGGTGGTTCGCCCTGGCCATCGTGATGACCGCCGCCTTCATGGACCTGGTCGACGTCACGATCGTCAACATCGCCATCCCGAGCATCAAGGCGGACACCGGCGCCTCCTTCAGCTCGATCCAGTGGATCACCGCCGGGTACGCCCTGGCCTTCGCCGCCGGTCTGATCACCGGTGGCCGGCTCGGTGACATCTACGGTCGCAAGCGGCTCTTCCTCATCGGGATCGGCGGCTTCACCGTCGCCTCCGCGCTCTGCGGATTCGCCGCGAACCCGGAGATGCTGGTCGCCTCCCGCATCCTCCAGGGCGGCACGGCCGCGCTGATGGTGCCGCAGGTGCTGTCGATCGTGCACGCCACCTTCCCGGCCCACGAGCGCGGCAAGGTCTTCGGCCTCTTCGGCGCGATCGTCGGCCTCGGCGCCGTGTCCGGTCCGCTGCTGGGCGCGCTGCTCACCGAGTGGAACATCGCCGGTCTCGAATGGCGCCCGATCTTCCTGATCAACCTGCCGGTCGGCATCGCGGGCCTGATCCTGGGCCGCAAGTTCATCTCCGAGTCCAAGGCGCCGAAGGCGCTCCGCCTCGACCTGGTCGGCGTGGTGCTGGTGACGCTGGCGATGCTCATGCTCATCTACCCGCTGACCCGCGGCGAGGAGCTGGGCTGGCCGCTCTGGGGCTACCTGTCGATGGCCGGCAGCATCGTCGTCTTCGCCGCCCTCGTGCTTTTCGAGCGGGCGAAGGCGCGCCGGGACGGTTCGCCGCTGGTCGAGCTGTCGCTGTTCCGGGTCAAGAGCTTTGCCGCGGGCATCGCCGTGCAGCTGACCTTCGGAATCGGCCTCGGGATCTTCTTCCTGGTCTGGACGCTGTACATGCAGGAGGGGCTCGGCTGGAGTGCGCTGCGGGCCGGTACGACCGGTATCCCGTTCTCGGTCGCCGTCTCGTTCGCCGCCGGTATCTCCGTACAGAAGCTGGTGCCGCGCTTCGGCCGCAAGGTGCTCCAGGCGGGGGCGCTGCTCATGATCGCCGGGCTGCTGCTCTACATCTGGGAGTCCGACCGCTACGGCATGGGGATCACGTCCTGGCAGATGGCGCTGCCGCTGGTGGTCATGGGGGCCGGCATGGGGCTGATCGTCGCCCCGCTGGCCGACGCGGTGCTGTCCGAGGTGCCCAAGGAGCACTCCGGATCGGCTTCCGGACTGTTCAACACCGTGCAGCAGATGGGCAATGCGCTGGGTCTGGCTCTGGTCTCGGTCATCTTCTTCGGGGCGATGGGCGACAGGCTGACGCCGCCGCAGATCGGTCCGGCGTTCGCCGACGCCTTCGAGCAGTCGCTGTGGTGGGTCGCGGGCGTGCTCGCGGTGATCTTCCTGGTGATGTTCGCGCTGCCGGCCCGGCCGAAGCAGCACGTGGAGGGCGGCGACGAGAGCGCCGACGAGAGCGGCGGCTCCTTCGACGAGCCCGTCAAGGAGCCGGTGCTGACGCACTGAGCAGCCGCGACGCGGAAGCGGAAGAAGCGACGGTGCCCGCACCCCGGCCGGGGTGCGGGCACCGTCATGCCCGGGGTCGTGCCGGGCAGCGCGTCAGCAGATGCGGGTGCGGCTCTCCATCGCGCCGCGCGCCGCGTCCTCGTCGCCGTACACCTCGCACATGTGGCGGCCGTCCGGCGTCGCCGTGTGCTCGACCTCCCACAGGCTCGTCTCCCTGCCGTCGAGAAGCAGGAAGGCGTGCTCGTACAGCGTGAACCCGGCGTCCCGTCCGTCCACCTGGCACTGCCGCCCGAAGACCTGGGTGATGTGGTGGGCGAAGGCCGACCGCAGCAGGCGCGCCGTCGCCGCGCCCGGCACATCCCGGTTCTCCGCCCGGCGCAGCACCCGGCGGGCGTGGTCCGCCGAGTTGTCCGGGGCGTACATCCGGGGGAGCGGGGCCGGTGGCGCCGCCATCAGGGCGTCGAGGATCTCCAGGTCGGCCTGCGGCCCGTCGTGCCCGAAGACCGGGCCGTCGCAGAAGCCGCCGGTCAGCCGGGCCGCCGCGATGTGGGCGTCGGCCTCGTCGTCGTACAGCTCGTGCTGTCGGGGGCCGCGCAGCGCGTCGAATCCCGGGTCCGCGGCGTCGCGCGGGCCGCAGTGCACCAGCTCCCACAGGGCGAGCGGTGAGCCGTCGGCCAGCAGATACGTGTGCCGATAGGTCTCACGGTGCAGGGAGGAACTGTGGTGGGAGGAGTGCAGGGCGCTGCTGTGGGCGAGCGCGGTGCCGAGCCGCTCGACCGTGCTGTCGGGCAGGTCGAACGAGTTGAGAGCCCGTCGCAGGAGTCGCTCGAGGTGCTGCTCGGTTGTCTCGTACGGATCGCTCAAGGTGCTTTCTCCAGGCCGTCGCCGCGTGTGACTTGGTGCGTGCTCAACGTAGTCCCTGGGTCTGACATCGTGACCGGGGTTGAGAAAAACGTACGGTGCACGCAGAAGGTTCCTGCTCTTCGTCCGAACTTCCCTACGCCGATGGCGAGTCGACGTCGTGTGCCTTGTTGTCCGGTGACTGTGCGGTTTGCTGCGATGTGCCGTAGAGATCGCTGTACGCGAGGTATGTGGCGCCGCCGTCGCTGCCGTTGACGCCTGTGGCAGCCCGCACGGCCTTCACGATGGCCCGGGTCACGGCCTCCGCGCCCGCCGCCAGCAGGTCGTTGAGTGCGAACGGGTTCGCCGCGTCCAGCGATCGCCCGCCGGTGGCCAGGGCGAAAACGGTGTCCCCGTCGGTCATCAGATGTACGGGCCGGATGGCGCGGGCCAGCCCGTCGTGCGCCGTCCCCGCGAGTTTCTGTGCCTGCGCGCGGCCGAGTTCGGCGTCCGTCGCGACGACGGCGAGCGTGGTGTTGAGCGGGGGGCGCGTGTTTGCGTCGTGCGCCTGCGCCAGGCGCCGTTGCGCCTCCTGGTGGATCTCCGGCGCGGGTGCGACGGCCGGCTCGGCGCCGCCGTACTCCCCGTACAGCACCCCGGTACGCGGATCGAGCACGGAGCCCGCCGCGTTCACCACGGCCAGCGCGGCCACGGTGATCCCGGACGGCAGCAGGACGCTCGCCGTGCCCACCCCGCCCTTCAGCTGCCCGGCGACCGCGCCCGTGCCCGCCCCGGCGCAGCCCTCGGCGACCGCGGCGCCCGGCTCCGTGCGCGCCGCGTCCTCCACCGCGGCCCGGCCGGTCGAGGCGTCCGGCCTGGCTCGCCAGTCGCCGCCCCGCCCCAGGTCGAAGACGCAGGCCGCGGGGACCACCGGGACCACCTGGGCAGGATCGGCGCCGACCCGCACGCCGCGCCCCTGCTCCTCCAGCCAGGCCATCACCCCGGACGCCGCGTCGAGGCCGTACGCGCTGCCGCCGGTGAGGACCACGGCGTCGATGCGCTGCACCAGGTTGCGCGGATCCAGCGCGTCCGTCTCCCGGGTGCCGGGGCCCCCGCCGCGTACGTCGACGGCGGCGACCGCGCCGCCCTCGGGCGCGAGGACCACGGTGGTGCCGCTGAGCGCCCCCTCGCCCGCCACCCGCGCATGCCCGACGCGGATCCCGGCGACGTCGGTCAGGGCGTCCCGCCGACGGGGCGACGGCGAGGGCGTCGATGTGGGTGCTGGGTTGTCCTGGCCGGTCATCCGGTGCTCCTCGTGGTGCGGGTGGCTGACGGTGCTGGGCGGGCCGTGCACCGTGAACGTACCCGCCGGGAGGCGGGGGAAGCGGGACGCGCCGAAATATTTGTGAATGCATTCACAAGCGAATTATGGGCCAAGGTCCCACGAGAACGCCCAGCTCGGACGGTGTATGCGCGGTCGCCACCGGCAATCGACGGGACCAACGGCCCTTCGTCCAGGACCAATGCGGGCCGCCGCACGCGCCGATCGGGAGTGCAATGGACGCAGCGGCGAAGAAGACGCGCGGACGACAGCGGAAGGTGCGGGCCATGACGGCGACTGCGGCAGAGGCGACCACGGACAGCGGCGCCTGGGACGGCTTCAGGGGCGGGCTGTGGCGCGACGCGATCGACGTCCGGGACTTCGTCCAGCACAACTACACGCCCTACGAGGGCGACAGTTCCTTCCTCGCCGGCCCGACCGCCCGGACCACCGCGGTCTGGGAGAAGCTCCTCGCGAAGTTCCCGGACGAGATCGCCCGGGGCGTGTACGACGTGGACGTGAACACCCCGTCCCGGATCGACGCCTTTTGCCCCGGCTACGTCGACGCCGGCCTGGACCTGATCGTCGGCCTGCAGACCGACGCCCCGCTGAAGCGCGCCATCATGCCGAACGGCGGCTGGCGCATGGTCGAGGGCGCCCTGAACGCGTACGGCTACGAGGCCGACCCCGCGGTCAAGGACGTCTACACCCACCTCCGCAAGACCCACAACGAGGGCGTCTTCGACGCGTACACCCCCGAGATCCGCGCCTGCCGCTCGTCCGGGATCATCACCGGTCTGCCGGACGCCTACGGCCGCGGCCGGATCATCGGCGACTACCGCCGCATCGCGCTCTACGGCGTCGACCGGCTGATCGCCGCCAAGGAGGCGGACAGGACCGCCCTCGGCGAGCAGTGGCCGACGGAACACGTCATCCGGGACCGCGAGGAGGTCTCCGAGCAGATCAAGGCCCTGAACGAACTCAAGGCGATGGCCCTGACGTACGGCTACGACATCTCCGGCCCCGCCTGCACCGGCCGCGAGGCGGTTCAGTGGCTGTACTTCGGCTACCTCGGCGCCGTGAAGGAGCAGAACGGCGCGGCCATGTCGATCGGCCGTATCGACAGCTTCCTCGACATCTACCTCCAGCGCGACATCGAGCGCGGGCTGATCACGGAGGAGCGGGCCCAGGAGTTCATCGACGACTTCGTCATCAAGCTCCGCATCGTGCGCTTCCTGCGCACCTCCGAGTACAACGAGCTCTACTCCGGTGACCCGACCTGGGTCACCTGGTCGATGGCCGGCATCGGCGAGGACGGCCGTCCGCTCGTCTCCCGTACGACCTTCCGCGCCCTGCAGACGCTCTACAACCTCGGCCCGGCCCCCGAGCCGAACCTCACCGTCTTCTGGTCGCGCCGGCTGCCCGCCGGATTCAAGGAGTTCGCCTCGCAGGTGGCCATCGACACCTCGGCGCTCCAGTTCGAGTCCGACGACCTGATGCGTCCGAAGTACGGGGACGACACCGCGATCGCCTGCTGTGTCTCCGCGATGGCGACGGGCAAGCAGATGCAGTTCTTCGGCGCCCGCGTCAACGTCGCCAAGGCCCTGCTGTACGCGATCAACGGCGGCCGCGACGAGCGCACCGGCAAGCTCGTGGTGGACGGCTTCGAGCCGATCACCGACGAGTACCTGGACTACGACACCCTTGTCCGGCGGTACGACGCGATGCTCGACTGGCTGGCCAGGACCTATGTGCACGCGCTGAACGTCATCCACTACATGCACGACAAGTACGCCTACGAGCGGCTGGAGATGGCCCTCCACGACCAGGAGATCCTGCGCACCATGGCCTGCGGAATCGCCGGCCTCTCGGTCGCGGCCGACTCGCTCTCCGCCGTGAAGTACGCCCGGGTGAAGGTGATCCGCGACGGGACCGGGCTGGCGACGGACTACGAAATCGAGGGCGACCACCCCGCCTACGGGAACAACGACGAACGGGCCGACTCCCTGGCGCGCGGCATCGTCCACGACTTCATGGAGAAGATCCGCGAGCACCCCGCCTACCGGGACGCGGTGCACACCCAGTCGGTCCTGACGATCACCTCCAACGTGGTCTACGGCAGGAAGACCGGCAACACCCCGGACGGCCGCCGGTCCGGCGCCCCCTTCGCCCCCGGCGCCAACCCGATGAACGGGCGCGACGAGCACGGCTACATCGCCTCCGCCCTCTCCGTCGCCAAGCTGCCGTACGACGATGCCGAGGACGGCATCTCACTGACCAACACCATCACGCCCGACGCACTCGGGCGGACCCCCGGGGAGCGCGTCCACAACCTCGCCGGCGTCCTGGACGGATTCACGGCGAGCGACGGCTTCCACATGAACGTCAACGTCCTGGACCGGGCGACTCTCCAGGACGCCATGGAGCATCCGGAGAACTACCCGCAACTGACCATCCGGGTCTCCGGATACGCGGTCAACTTCACGCGGCTGACCCGCGAGCAGCAGCTCGACGTCATCAACCGCACCTTCCACGACTCGCTCTGAACCCTGCTCGGGGCCGGCCGGAGCGCCGGCCCCGAGCCCCCTGAACCGCGCGGCGCCGGGCGCCCATCCCCCGTACGGCCCCGGCGGCGCGCGCCCCACCCCAGCGGCCCAGCCGGCCGCAGACCCTCCGCGAAGAAGGTCCCGTCATGGCCGTCCTCCTCGACAGCGCCGCCACCCGTGCCCCGTCCGTCCCCTCGGGCGCTCCCGCCACTCCGGCGGGCGCGGTCACGAGGCGCGCGGTCTCCGGATCGGTCCACTCCTGGGACCTGTCGTCGGGCCTCGACGGTCCCGGTACCCGCTTCGTCACCTTCCTGTCCGGCTGCCCGCTGACCTGCCTCTACTGCCACAACCCGGACACCATGCGGATGCGCAGCGGCACCCGGACCTCGGCCGACGACATGGTGGCCGAGGCGGACAAGTACACGACGTTCATCCGGGCCGCGGGCGGCGGAGCCACCATCAGCGGCGGTGAACCCCTGCTGCAGCCCGTCTTCGCCGGTGAGCTCCTGCACCGCTACAAGCACGAGCTGGGGCTGCACACCGCACTCGACACCTCCGGATTCCTCGGGACCCGGGCCACCGACGCGCTGCTGCGCGACGCCGATCTGGTCCTGCTCGACATCAAGTCCTGGGACCGTGCCACCTACCGCGAGGTCACGGGCCGGCCGCTGGAGCCCACCCTGGACTTCGCCCGCCGCCTCGCCGCTCTCGGCAAGGAGGTGCACGTCCGCTTCGTGCTGGTCCCCGGACTGACCGACGACCCGGCCAACATCGACGGGGTCGCGGCCTTCGCCGCCTCCCTCGGCAACGTCTCGCGCGTCGACGTCCTCCCGTTCCACAAGCTCGGCGAGGCGAAGTGGCGGGCGCTGGGAAAGCCGTTCACCCTGCACGACACCCCGCCGCCCACCCCCGGGCAGGTGGCCGCCGCCCGAGAGGTCTTCGCCTCGCGCGGGCTGCATGCCGTGTGAGGCGTACGTCGCACTCGTCGCCCGGATGCGACCGAACCTCGACGCGCTCACCCCGTAGGGCCATAAAACAGGACTAATATCCCCATACGGCCCTACGGTGGCGGGGTGACCGAGCCACCAGAAGCCTCTGCCGCAGCCGCGCAGCCCGCCCCCGGTGCCAGCACCGGTTCATCCGGCGCGGCCGACGGCCCGCCGTCGTCCGGCGGGTCCGCCCGCTCCGGCGCCGCCGTCCCCCGGTCCGTCACCGCCCGCGCGACGGCGGCCGGTGTGATCGTCTCCCTCCTGCTGATCGTGGCCATCGTGCTGGGCAGCCGGTTCCTGGAGAACTTCGACTCCGCGCTTCTGCCGTACGCCGTGGCCACGGTCTTCCTCGCTTTCGGCGTCGCCTACCGCTACACGGTCTGGGTCTCCGCCCCGGGCGCCCGACGGCTGTTCAGGAAGGGCTGGGGGAGCCTGTTCTCGGCCGAGAACTTCCGTAAGGCACCCACCGCCCTGCCGAAGATGATCGCCACCTACCTGGGCTTCCAGAAGTTCCTCGGCGCCCGCTCCCACGCCCGCTGGGCCGCCCACCAGCTGATCTTCTGGGGCTGCATCCTCGCCTCCCTGATCACCTTCCCGCTGACGTGGGGCTGGTTCACCTTCACCTCGAACAGCGGCTCCGGGCCCGGCTACGAGATGCGTATCTGGGGCTTCAAGATCGTCGGCTTCGACTCCCTGGACATCCTCGGCTGGCTGATGTTCCACGGCCTGGACATCGCCGCCGTCCTCGTCATCCCCGGAGCCTCCTACTTCCTGTGGCGCCGGATGAAGGACCGCGGCGCCATCACCGGCCAGCGGTTCGGCTACGACCTGGTGCCACTCATCGCGCTGATCGTCATCTCCGTGACGGGCCTGCTCCTCACCTTCTCGTCGATCTTCCTGCACGGTGGCGGATACGAGTTCCTGGCGATCCTCCACATGGTCTCGGTGGTCTTCACCCTCATCTACATCCCGTTCGGGAAGTTCTTCCACATCGTCCAGCGCCCCGCCGCAGTCGGCATGCAGCTGTTCAAGTACACCGGCCGGCAGGACCAGGAGGTCTTCAGCTGCCGGCGCTGCGAGGAGCCCATCGACACCGCCCCGTACGTCGAGAACCTCCGCGGCACCATGCGCGACCTCAGCCTCGACTTCGACCAGTGGGCCGAGTACTGCCCGCGCTGCAAGCGGGTGCTGCGCGGCAGCGCCTATCTCTCCCAGGTGAAGAAGGGCTTCAAGTGACCGCGGATCCGCGAGCAGCCGACACCCGTGCGGTCGTCCCCCTCGACCCCTCCCTCGCTCCGCCCGGCACCCGCGCCTTCCGGGACGCCGGTGGCATCCCCGCCGACCAGTGGCACGCCGACCAGAACGGCGAGACGCTCGTCCCCACCCACTGCTGCTTCTGCGGGGTGCAGTGCGGGATGTATCTGCGGGTCGACCGCGGCGGCAAGGTCTTCGGCGTCGAACCCCGCAACCACGACATCAACCGAATGCGTCTGTGCCCCAAGGGCATCAACGCGTACCAGCAGGTCAACCACCCCGACCGGCTCACCGCCCCGCTCATGCGCCGCTCCCGCGACGAGGATTTCCGGGAGGTCTCCTGGGACGAGGCGCTCGACTTCACCGTCGCCGAGATCAAGCGCATCCAGCAGGCCTACGGAAACGACGCCTTCGGGCTGCTCGGCGGCGCGAGCCTCTTCTCCGAGAAAACCTATCTGGTCGGCAAGTTCGCCCGGGTCGCCCTCAAGACCCGGCACGTCGACTACAACGGCCGGCTCTGCATGGTCAGCGCGGCGGGCGCCAACAAGCTCGCCTTCGGTATCGACAGGGCCGGCAACCCCTTCTCCGACATCCTGCTCACCGACTGCCTCCTGATCGCGGGCTCCAACGTCGGCGAGTGCTTCCCCGTGATGACCCAGTACGTGTGGGGCGCCCGGGACCGCGGCGCCAGTCTCATCGTCATCGACCCGCGCGAGACGGCCATCGCCAGGACCGCCGACATCCATGTCGCGCTCAAGCCCGGGACGGACTCGGCGTTCTTCAACTCCGTGCTCAACGTGGTCATCGAGGAAGGCCTCACCGACGAGGCCTACCTCGCTGCCCACGCCACCGGCTGGGAGGAGGTGAAGGCCAAGGTGGCCGAGTACCCGCCGGCCCGGGCCGCCGAGATCTGCGGCATCCCCGCGGAACAGATCGTCCAGGTCGCCCGCACCTTCGCCCGCGCCCCCAAGGCCATGGCCTGGCACGCCCGCGGCATCGAGCACCACTCGCAGGGCGTCGAGAACTGCCTCAGCGTGATCAACCTCTGCACCGCCACCGGACACATCGGCAAGCCCGGTGCCGGCTACGGCACCATCACCGGGCAGGGCAACGGGCAGGGCGGACGCGAGCACGGCCAGAAGTCCGACCTCCTGCCGGGCGGCCGCTCGATCCTGAACGAGGAGCACCGCCGGCAGATCTGCGAGATCTGGGGCATCGAGGAGTCCGAACTCCCGACCGCCGGAACCTCGATGATGGAAATGGTCTGGCAGATGCAGCGCCGCGAGATCCGTGGACTGATCGGCATCTGCAACAACCCCTTCGTCTCCCTGCCCAACTACAAGGTGGTCAAGGAGGGGTACGACACCGCTGAGTTCCACGCGCAATTCGACTTCTTCCTCTCCGAGACCGCGGCCAACGCGCATGTGGTCTTCCCCGTCACCACCTGGGCCGAGGACGACGGGGTGATGGCCAACGCCGAGGCCCGGGTGGTCAAGCACAACAAGGCCCAGGACCCGCCCCCCGGTGTACGGACCGACACCTGGGTGATGTGCGAACTGGCCAGACGTCTCGGCGCGGGCGACAAATTCGCCTTCGCCGACTCCCGCGAAGTCTTCGACGAACTGCGGATCGCCTCCGCCGGCACCGTCAACGACTACTACGGCATCACCTACGAACGGCTGGAGGAGACCGGCGGAATCGCCTGGCCCTGCCCCTCCACCGACCACCCCGGCACCCCCCGGCTCTTCGAGGACGGCAGGACCTACCACCCCGACGGCAAGATCCATATGCAGGTCGTCGAATGGCACCTGCCGATGGACCCGTACGACGACGACCACCCCATGTCCCTCACCACCGGTCGCACCGTCGCGCACTTCCTCTCCGGCAACCAGACCCGCCGCCTGGGCGCCCTCGTCGAACAGACCCCGCGCCCCTGGGTCGAGATCCATCCCTCCCACGGCTTCCGCAACGGCGAACCGGTCCGCGTCGTCACCCGGCGCGGCAGCGAGGTCTTCCCCGCCCTGGTCACCGAGGCGATCCGCCCCGACACCGTCTTCATCCCCTACCACTGGCCGGTCCCCACCGCCGCCAACGCGCTGACCATCGACGCTCTGGACCCCCGCTCCAAGATCCCCGAGTACAAGGTCTGCGCCTGCCGCATCGAGCACGCCGAGAAGATCGACGAGGTGCCCGCACCCCCGGTCGCACCGGGCCATGTCGCCTACCCGGAGACCCAGGTCTCCCGCACCGACCCGCTGCCGCCCACGGCCCCGCAGGGCCGTGGCACCTCGGAAAGGAGCTGATGCCCGCATGATGGGCAGAACGATCTTCATCGACCCGGGGCGCTGCATCGGCTGCCAGGCCTGTGTCTCCGCCTGCCGGGAATGCGATTCCCACCGCGGCAAGTCGATGATCCACCTCGACTACACCGACGAGGGCCAGTCCGTCGCCTCCCTTCCCACGGTCTGCATGCACTGCGAGGACCCCGTCGCCCCCTGTGCCGAGGTCTGCCCCGCCGACGCGATCCTGGTGACCGCGGACGGGGTGGTGCAGCAGGCGGACACCACCCGCTGCATCGGCTGCGCCAACTGCGTCAACGCCTGCCCCTTCGGTGTACCGAAGATCGACCTCCAGGCGAAGCTCCAGATGAAGTGCAACCTCTGCTACGACCGCACCGCCTATGGCCTCGCCCCCATGTGCGCCACCGTCTGCCCGACCGGAGCGCTCTTCTACGGAACCGTCGAGGAGCTCCAGGCGGAGCGCCCCGGGGTGCAGGTCGCCGACACCTTCGTCTTCGGCGAGACGGAGGTCCGCACCGGCGTGGCCATGGTGGTCCCCGCCGACAGGGTCCAGTGGCCGGTGCCGGGCGGCCTGCCCGTCGTGGAGATCAACGGGAAGGACGTCCGTCGATGAGTGTCACCGATCAGCCGCCCTCCGGGGGGTCGCGACAGCCGCCCTCCGGGGACCCGCGCGAGGCCCTGCACGACCGGATCGCGGCGGACTCCCTCACCACCCGTCGCGACTACCTCCGCATCGTCGCCACCGTCTCCGGCGGTCTCGCCGTAGGCGGGCTCGGCGTCGCGGCCGGCATGCTCCCGCGCCACGGCGACCCGGAGGACGACAAGGCGCCCGCGCCGAAGAGGATCGGCTCCCAGCTGCTGCCCGGCGAGTCGATCGCCTTCAGCTACCCGGACGAGGAGGACAAGGCGGTGGCCGTCCGGCTCGATGACGGCACCCTGGTCGGCTACTCGGCGATCTGCACCCACCTGGCCTGTGCCGTGCTCTGGCAGAAGGACCGGGGCTCCGAGGGCGAGCTGTACTGCCCCTGCCACGAGGGTGTCTTCGACGCGCGCACCGGCGAGGTCACGGCCGGACCGCCGCCCCGTGGGCTGCCCAAGGTGGTCCTCACCGAGCAGACGGACGGCAGCATCTGGGCCGTCGGGACCACCCGCTCCGGCGAGAGTATCGAGCAGGGGCTGTGCCGCCAGCTCGGCGACGACCGCCCGGACCTCGCCTCCCGCATCGGCTGCCCCGGAGTCCGCGGGGGCGCCGAAGCCCCCGGCATCTCCCGTACCGCGGCCACCGAGCCCCCGACCTCCGGCAGGCGGACATGAGCGACGCCCAGCAGCCCACCGGCCCGCACTACCCGGAGTACCACCCGGGCAGCGCACGGCCCGAACTCAACCGGCCCGTCCATGAGCGCTACCCGCAGATCCGGCCCACCAGCGGCTACGGTGACCCCCGCGTCCGCCACACCGGGCCGGGGCCGGGAGCGGGCAGCGACCAGGAACCTGAGCGGTCCTCGAAACTGACGGCGCGGCTGACCCTGGCCATGACCGTCGTCATCGGGCAGCTCTGGGGACTCACGGTCGTCATCGACGAATGGATGGAGGGCAACACCGGTACCGCCTGGTGGGGGGCCGGATTCCTCTGCCTGTCGTTCCTCGTCGTACTCGGACTCTGGTGGCTCGACCCCAAGGACCGCTGAGCCGCGTCCCGGGAGGCGGGCCGCCGGGAGCCCCGGCCTCACGCGGTGCGCTTCGGCGCGCCCCCGCTCACCTTGGGGCGGCCGTACCCTGGAGGCATGAGTACCGCCCCCGCCCCCGGACCGCGCGATTCGAAGCCGGACTCGCCGGACCGGCCGAAGCCCAAGCCGGCACTGATCTTCGACGATCCGCTGGACCAGCAGTCCGCGGACGATACGGACCGGGGGTGGGGTGAGCGGGCCCCCTCCGGTGGCAGCGCCGCCGACCTGGCCCGTTTCCTCGACGAGAAGCCGCCCCACCACGTCTGAGCCCGCCCCTGCCCGGCCCGGGGTTCCTACTCGTGGCGCCCCCGCACCGGCTTGCGGTTCTACTCCTGGCGCCCCCGCCCCGGGTCCTCGCCACGGTTCCCTTCCACCGGGCTGCCGCTGTTTCCGCTGCTGCTGCCGCTCCGCTGCGCGATCAGTGCGTCGCGGATCTCCTTCAGGACCTCCAGCTCGCTCACCTCCATCGTCTCCTGCACGCCCTCCTTCGCCGCCTGCATGGCTGCCCGCTTGGCGAGGTACTTCGCCATCGGGAGCACCATCAGGAAGTAGACGACGGCAGCGGTGATCAGGAAGCTGAGGGTGGCGCTGAGCACCGAACCCCACAGGATCCGGATGCCCTCGGTCACCTCGCCCGTCTTCGGGTCCGTATGGCAGGGGCCTTTGAGGCAGGAGCTGTAGCTCTCCAGGTCCTTGGTGCCGAACGCACCGACGAGCGGATTGATCACGCCCCTGACGATGGCGTTCACGATGTTCGTGAACGCGGCACCGATGACGACGGCGACCGCCAGATCGATCACGTTGCCGCGCATCAGGAAGGCCTTGAAGCCGTCCAGGAGGCTGACCTTCTTCTTCTCGCTCACGCGTGAGCCGTCCTTTGTATGTGCCGTAAGGGGAGCGAACTGTTCCGCAACCTACGGCAGTACAAGGGGAATCCACCCCATCCACGGCTGATGCCAGGTGACGTGATGGTTCGTCAGTACGAATCAACACAGGATCACCGCAAATCCGGCCGAGATCCCCGCACCGGCCAGCGCCGTGGCCGTCGCCCGCGGTACGGAGAGCACGATCAGTGCCCCGTTCTCCGCGGAGCCCTCGGCGGACGCCGAAGGGACCCGGGTCACCCGCGCACCCTCAGCCAGCACCCGGGAGCCGGCACCGGCGCCCTCGGACGCGATCACGTCGACCCGGTCTCCCGGCCGCAGCAGCCGGACGGTTTCCGCATCGGCGATCCGGACGGGCGCGGACACCAGACGAACCGGCGGTGACGCCCGCCGATGCGCCGTCCCGGTCGCGTGCGCCGCGCCGCCGCCCGCACCGCCGGCCTTGCCCTCACCCCCGCCGAGTCCCGAAGCGGCCAGCGCGGCGGCCGTCAGGGCCAGCCCCGCAGCCATCGCCCGCCGCTGTCGCCACACCGCGCGCCGCAACCGGTGCCCACTGCCCCCGCGCACCCGCAGCGGGGGAAAGGGCGGCACCCCGCAGGGCGGCGGCGCGGGGGCGGGCAGGGGCGGAGATGTGGACGGGGAGACCGCTGCGGACTGCGAGGGCGTGGAGGGAGGGCCGTACGGGGGCATGCCAAACACCGCCTGCGTCGAGGGAGTTCAGGGATGGGACGAATCGGACGGGGTGAATCGGATCGTGAGGTCCGGCCGAAGGGAAACGGCCGAACAGGTCTCACGATCCACCACCCGCGCGATTCCCGCTGAGCCCTGTGGAGGGCCCACCCGATGTGGAAAACTCCCTCACCCTTGTGAGGGGCGAAGCACCCCTCACGGGCTTGATGGAGGAGCTGGGCTTGAGGAGGAGCGAGCCTGAGAGGAACTTGAGAGGCTTGAGGAACTTGAGGAGTCTGAGGGGCGAATTGAGAGCCGCCGGGAGCGCAGCTCCGCTCCCCGGCCCCCTACGGCAGCTCGATCCCCGTCTCGATCCCGTCCAGCGCATGCGCGCACAGACAGTCCCGGTCCGCCTCCGCGGGCAGCGCGGCCACCGCGTCGAAGAGGACCGAACGCAGCCGGTCGACATTGGCCGCGAACACCTTGAGCACCTCCTCGTGGGAGACGCCCTCGCCGGCCTCCGCGCCCGCGTCCAGGTCCGTCACCAGCGTCATGGTCGTGTAGCAGAGGCCCAGCTCACGGGCGAGCACGGCCTCGGGGTGCCCGGTCATCCCGACCACCGACCAGCCCATCGCCGCGTGCCAGCGCGATTCCGCCCGCGTGGAGAAGCGCGGCCCCTCGACGACCACGAGCGTCCCGCCGTCCACCGCTTCCCAGTCCCGTCCGCGGGCCGCCGTGAGGGCGACCTTGCGCCCCTCGGGGCAGTAGGGGTCCGCGAAACCCAGATGCACCACGTTCGGTGCCGCTCCGTCCGCCCGGGTCTCCCCGTCGTAGAACGTCTGGACACGCGTCTTCGTGCGGTCCACCATCTGGTCCGGTACGAGCAGCGTCCCCGGCCCGTACTCCGGCCGCAGCCCGCCCACCGCGCAGGGGCCGAGCACCTGACGTACGCCGACCGAGCGCAGCGCCCACAGGTTGGCGCGGTAGTTGATGCGGTGCGGCGGCACATGGTGGCCGCGTCCGTGACGGGGGAGGAAGGCGACCTTGCGGCCGCCGATCTCGCCGAGGAACACGGAGTCGCTCGGTGCTCCGTAAGGGGTCTCCACGCGCACCTCGGTGACGTCCTCCAGGAAGGAGTACAGCCCCGAACCGCCGATCACACCGATCTCTGCGTTCACCATGCGGTCACAGTAGGCGTTCACCTCACGGCCCGAGCCGCCGGGCGGGAAAAGCCCGGAGGCGCGGCCGGGCGGAGAACGCCGAGGACCCCGCCGAGCGGATCGGCGGGGTCCCGGTGAAGCCAGGTGAAACGGTCGGGCGGCTCAGGCGGCCGACGAACCGCTCGACGAGGACGACGAAGAAGAAGGTGACGACGAAGAAGACGCCGTGGAGGAGCTGGACGAACCGGAGGAGGACGTCGACGAAGAGGACGACGGCTTCGCGTCCGATCCCGTCGAGGACGAGGATCCGGAGGCCTTCGCAGCGGCCGGGGCCGGCGTGCTGCTCGACGAGGAACCGCGGCTGTCGTTCCGGTAGAAACCGGAGCCCTTGAAGACGATGCCGACCGCCGAGAACACCTTCTTCAGGCGTCCGTCGCAGCTCGGGCACACCGTGAGGGCGTCATCGGTGAACTTCTGCACCGCTTCGAGGCCCTCGCCACACTCGGTGCACTGGTACTGGTAAGTCGGCACTTGTTCCTCCTGGCACTCTGACTCGATGAGTGCTAACGACGCTCCATAGTGACTTATTCCGCTGGATCAGTCCACCGTGACCGGCTCGCGGTGACCGATCCCACGTGCCACGGTCCGTCCCGAGACCCTCGGGAGAAGCCGTGAACGCAGCGATACCAACGTCACCAGGGCCAGCACCGTGCCCACCAGAGGCACCAGGAATCCGGTGCTCGCGCCATGGGCGTCCGCGAGCCGCCCGGCCACTGTCACCGCGCCGGCCTGGCCGAGCGCGACCGCGCCCGTCAGCCAGGTGAAGGCCTCGGTCCGTGCCGATCCCGGGACCAGTGCCTCGACCAGGGTGTAGCCGCTGATCAGGGCAGGCGCGATGGAGAGTCCGACCAGCAGCCCGAGCCCGGCCAGCAGCGGCACGGAGTGCACTGCCCAGAGGCCCGACGCGGTGAGTGTCAGGGCCGCGTATCCGGCGATCAGCCGGCGCCGCGGCCCGGTCTTCCAGGCGATGGCGCCGCAGGCGATGCCGGCCAGCATGTTGCCGGCCGCGAAGATCCCGTACAGCAGGCCGTTCGCACCGGGGCTGCCGATCTCCTCGGCGAACGCGGTCAGCGAGACCTGCATCCCGCCGAAGACCGCGCCGATCCCGAGGAAGGCCACCGCGAGCACGCGTACGCCGGGTACGGACAGTGCGGAGGCGTGCCGCTGGGACCCCGCGGACCCGGTGCCGCGCACCGCCGGCTGGGTGGCGCTCCGGGCGGCGAAGAGCAGGCCGCCGAACAGGGTCAGGGCGGCTTCGGCGATCAGCCCCGCCGCCGGGTGCACACCGGTGCACAGCGCGGTGGCGAGGACCGGACCGATGACGAACGTGAACTCGTCCGTCACCGATTCGAAGGCCGCCGCCGTCGACATGAGCGGCGAGGCCTCCCGGCCCGGAGCCGCCCCGAGCACCGCCGCCCAGCGGGCGCGCACCATCGGGCCGATCTGCGGGATGGAGGCGCCCGTGGGAACGGCCGCGGCGAACAGCGCCCACATCGGGGCGTCCGCCAGCGCGAGCGCGGTCAGGGCCGAGACGGACGCGGCGTGCACGAGGACGCCCGGGAGCAGCACGGCACGCTGGCCGAAGCGGTCGGCGAGCTTGCCGGTCTGCGGTGCGAACAGGGCCATGGAGACGCCGGTCACGGCGGCGACGGCGCCCGCGCTGCCGTAGGAGCCGGTGGTGTGCTGGACCAGCAGGACGATGCCGATGGTCAGCATCGCGAAGGGTTGCCGTGCGGCGAAGCCCGGCAGGAGGAAGGTCCACGCACCGGGGGTGCGCAGCAACTGCCCGTATCCGGGGCGGTCGGAGACCGTGGACACCACGGTCCATGCCTTTCTGCCGCCTGGTGGCCGTGCTCCTGCGAGGCGGGCCGGCACGTGGGTGCGGACCCGGCCAGGAGCTGCCGAGAGCTGTCCTCTTCGCGCGGAACTGCGGTAGATGCCGGGCGCTCGCAGCAGGGCGGAGGACGCCACGACCGCCATACGGTCGCGCCAGCTCTGCATCAGGCAGAGTTGGTGGATCAAATAGGTCGATCTAGGTTTCCTTCATGCTACAGGCAAGGGTCCTGGTCCACCTCTGACTGTGCGCAAGGCAACCTCTCCGACCTGCGGACACGGGGTGCGTCCGCACGTCCTCAGCGGTGTGCCCTGGTGTCCCGGGCGGTCCGGTCCTCGTGTTTCCCGACGCCGACGTCTTCCGTTCTGCCCAGCTTCTTCACTGCCTTGAGCGCGTTGGCCACGTGCGGTCCGGTGAGGGGCTCGTCGCCGGCGTTCCCGCCGGTGCCCAGCCAGCCGGCCAGCTTGCCGCCCTCGCCGATCGCGCGCAGCCGGGCCTCGGTGGCGTCGCGCACCGGGTCGGTCGTCACGACCAGCAGTTCGTCGCCGCGGCGCAGCACGGTCGAGGGTGCGGGCACGAAGCTCTTGCCGTCCCGGACGACCAGCGTCACCGCCGCTCCCGCGGGCAGGCGCAGTTCGCCGACCTCGACGCCGTGCATCTTCGACTTGGCGGGGATGGCCACCGAGAGCAGATGTCCGCGCAGCCGCTCCAGCGGCGCCGACTCGATGCCCAGGTCGGCCGTCTCGGACGGGTCGTCGGCGATCTTGAGGGCCCTCGCGAGCCAGGGCAGGGTCGGCCCCTGGATGAGGGTGTAGACGACGACGAGCACGAACACGATGTTGAAGACCCGGGTGGAGCCCTCGATCCCGGACACCATGGGAATGGTCGCCAGGATGATGGGCACGGCGCCGCGCAGTCCGGCCCAGGACATGAGGGCCTTCTCCTGCCAGGGCAACCGGAAGGGTGCCAGCGAGATGAAGACCTCCAGCGGCCGGGCCACCACGGTCAGCACCAGTCCCACGACGACGGCGGGCCAGAAGTCGTCGATCAGGTCGTGCGGGGTGACCAGCAGTCCGAGCAGGACGAACATGCCGATCTGGGCCAGCCAGCCGAGTCCGTCGGCGAAGCCGCGGGTGGCGGGCCAGTGCGGCAGCTTGGCGTTGCCGAGGATCATCGCGGCGAGGTAGACGGCGAGGAATCCGCTTCCGTGCAGCATCGCGCCGGCCGCGTACGCGGACACCGCGATCGCCATCACCGCGATCGGGTAGAGGCCCGATGCGGGCAGGGCCACATGACGCAGACCGTACGAGCCGAGCCAGCCGACGGCGATGCCCACTGCGGCGCCGATGGCCAGTTCCAGGGCTATCTCGCCGACCAGTACGTACCAGCTGTCGACCGGACCCACGGTCGAGAAGGCCACCACCAGGATCACCACAGGGGCGTCGTTGAAGCCGGACTCGGCCTCCAGGACGCCGGTGATCCGGGCGGGCAGTGGCACCTTGCGCAGCACGGAGAAGACCGCGGCGGCGTCCGTGGAGGAGACGACCGCACCGATGATCAGCGCCTGCCGCCATTCCAGACCGACGAGGTAATGCGCTCCGGCCGCGGTCACGCCCACGCTCACGCCGACGCCGACGAGGGAGAGGACGACGGCTGCGGGCAGCGCGGGTTTGATCTCTTTCCACTTCGTGCCGAGGCCGCCCTCGGCGAGGATCACGACCAGGGCGGCGTAGCCGATCACCTGCGTCAGTTCCGCATTGTCGAACTTGACGTCGAAGAGCCCGTCCTGACCCATGGCGATCCCGATGCCGAGGTACAGGAGCAGGCTGGGGAGCCCGCTGCGGGACGAGATGCGTACCGCCGCCACCGCGACGAGCAGGACGAGTGAACAGACGAGCAGGAGTTCGTTGAGCGCGTGGACAGTCAGTGGCCGGTCCTTCCCTGCGTACGCCTGCCGGATCGTCTTCCGGTGGCCGGTTACTTCGTTACCTTACCTAATCTTTAACGTTTTCTTGATGCGTTCGAGCATTCGTGCGATCGCTACGCAATTCGAACCATCCCGATACCGCGTCGGACCTGCCGCGACGCTGCGCCTATGGTTGCTCCTGCACTCCCAGGACCACCCTGCCCCTCGAAGGACAGCGATGCCCGCCAACACAACCGCCTCTTCCGGCTCCACCGGTACCGCCGGCGGTGGGCCGCGCAAGAAGAAGAAGGGGCGACGCGCCCGCCTGATCTTGATCGTCCTGGTGCTGGCGCTTGTCGCGGGTGTCGGTTACGGAACGTACTGGTCCGTATCCACTGTGCGCGCCTCGTACCCCCAGACCACCGGGACGGCCCGGCTCGCCGGACTCGACAGCAACGTCGAGGTGAAACGCGACAGCTACGGGATCCCCCAGATCTACGCGGACTCCGACGCCGACCTGTTCCGCGCCCAGGGCTTCGTCCAGGCGCAGGACCGCTTCTGGGAGATGGACGTCCGCCGTCACATGACGGCCGGCCGGCTCTCCGAGATGTTCGGCTCCGGCCAGGTCGAGACCGACTCCTTCCTGCGCACGCTGGGCTGGCGCAAGGTCGCACAGGAGGAGTACGACACCGTCCTGTCGGACGAGACCAAGAAGAACCTCCAGTCGTACGCGGACGGCGTGAACGCCTACCTCAAGGACCGCGACGGCGCGGACATCTCCGTCGAGTACGCGGCCCTCGGCTTCACCAACGACTACAAGCCCACCGAGTGGACCCCGGTCGACTCGGTCGCCTGGCTGAAGGCCATGGCCTGGGACCTGCGCGGCAACATGCAGGACGAGATCGACCGTTCGCTGATGACCAGCCGGCTCGACGCGGACCAGATCGAGGACCTGTACCCGGCGTACCCGTACGACAAGCACAAGCCGATCGTCAGCGAGGGCGGCATCTCCCCGGCCACCGGGAAGTTCGACCCGCAGGCCACGCCGTCCGACGGCATCGGCTCGTCGACCGCCGAGGGTGCCACCCAGGGCCTCACCGCCCAGCTCGGCGCGCTCTCCGACACCCTCGACGAGATCCCCGCGCTGCTGGGCCCCAACGGCACCGGCATCGGGTCGAACTCCTGGGTCGTCGCGGGCAAGTACACGACCACCGGCAAGCCGCTGCTCGCCAACGACCCGCACCTGGCGCCGCAGCTGCCCTCGCTCTGGTACCAGATGGGGCTGCACTGCCGCGCCGTCTCGGCGACCTGCAAGTACGACACCGCCGGCTACACCTTCTCCGGCATGCCCGGTGTGATCATCGGCCACAACCAGGACGTCGCCTGGGGCTTCACCAACCTCGGCGCCGACGTCACCGACCTCTTCCTGGAGAAGGTCTCGGGCGACGGCTACCTGTACGACGGCAAGGTGAAGCCCTTCACCGTCCGCGAGGAGACCATCAAGGTCGCGGGCGGCAAGAGCCGGCACATCACCGTGCGCGAGACGAACAACGGCCCGCTGGTCTCCGACCGCAGCAGTGAGCTGGAGAAGGTCGGCCAGAAGGCCCCCGTCAGCAATGCCGCCCCCGACCGGGCGGACGGCTACGGGGTGGCGCTGAAGTGGACCGCGCTGGAACCCGGCAAGTCCATGGACGCCGTCTTCGAGCTCAACCGGGCCAAGGACTTCACCACCTTCCGTGCGGCGGCCGAGCACTTCGAGGTTCCCTCGCAGAACCTCATCTACGCCGACACCAAGGGCAACATCGGCTACCAGGCGCCGGGCAGGATCCCGGTCCGGACCTCCGGTGACGGCACGATGCCCAGCCCCGGCTGGTCCTCGGCGTACGGCTGGAAGAAGGACCCGATCCCCTTCGACGAGCTGCCCTACGAGTACAACCCGAAGCGCGGCTACATCGTCACCGCCAACCAGGCCGTGATCGACGAGGACAAGTACCCGTACCTGCTCACGAAGGACTGGGGCTACGGCAGCCGCAGTCAGCGGATCAACGACCTCGTCGAGTCGAAGATCAAGGGCGGCGGGAAGATCTCGACCGAAGACATGCAGAAGATGCAGATGGACAACACCAGCGAGATCGCCGCGCTCCTGGTGCCCGAGCTGATGAAGATCAACATTTCGGACAAGGACGTCCGCGAGGCGCAGAAGCTGCTGGAGGGCTGGGACTACACCCAGGAGGCCGACTCGGCTGCCGCCGCGTACTTCAACGCGGTCTGGCGCAACATCCTCACGCTGGCCTTCGGCGACAAGCTTCCCAAGGAGATGCGGGTCGAGGGCGAGTGCCTGAACGTGCCCCCGGCCAAGAGCTCGGGTCCGCTCGACGAGCAGGACAAGCTGGTACGGGAATGCGGTCAGCGCGACGCCGACTCCGCGCAGCCGGACGGCGGCGACCGCTGGTACCAGGTCGTCGCGAACCTCATGGACAAGCCGGACAGCGACTGGTGGAAGTCGCCGGCGAACCGCAAGGACAAGGCGACCGAGAACCGCGAGGAGCTCTTCGCCCGCGCCATGGAGGACGCCCGCTGGGAGCTGACGGCCAAGCTCGGCAAGGACATCACCACCTGGAACTGGGGCCGGCTGCACCAGCTGACCCTGAAGAACCAGACCCTCGGTACGGAGGGCCCCGGACTGCTCCAGCGGGTGCTCAACCGGGGCCCCTGGGACCTCGGCGGCGGCGAGGCCGCGGTGAACGCCACCGGCTGGAACGCGGCGGGCGGCTACGAGGTCGTCTGGGTCCCGTCGATGCGGATGGTCGTCAACGTGGGGGACTGGGACAAGTCCCGCTGGATCAACCTCACCGGCGCCTCCGGGCACGCGTTCAGCGCGCACTACACCGACCAGACCGACAAGTGGGTCAACGGTGAACTGCTCGACTGGGCCTTCGGGACGAACGCGGTGTCCTCGGCGACCACGGACACGCTGACGCTGAAGCCGTAGGGGCGGGCCCGCGGACCTCCAGGGGAAGCCCTTGAAGGTCCGCGGGCCTTCAGGCGTCGCCGAAGCGCCGCGGGCCGGCCGGTGTCACCACGGCGTTCACGGGGTGGTCGTGCGGTTCCTCCGGGACCCGCGCGGTCACCTCGGCGTCGTACAGCAGGACGATCAGCGCGGGATGCGCCCCGGCCGCCGAGAGGCGCGCCAGTACCCGGTCGTAGCTGCCGCCGCCGCGGCCGAGACGCATCCCGCGCCCGTCCACGGCGAGACCCGGAAGCAGCACCACGTCCGCGTCCAGGACGGCGTCGGGGCCGAGCCGCGTCCCGTCGGGCTCCAGGAGCCCGCGTCCGGCCTTCCGGAGGCTGTCCGCTCCCTCGTACGGCGCCCAGTCCAGGTCCTTGTCCGCCAGGAGCACCGGCAGCAGGACGCGTGCGCCCCGCGCGCGCAGCGCGTCCAGCAGGGCGCGGGTGCCCGGTTCGCTCCCCACCGAGACATACGCGGCGACCGTGCGGGCCCCGGCGACCTCCGGGAGTTCGAGTGCGCGACGGGCCAGAACCGCGGCGGCCCGTTCGACGTCCTCATGGGTCAGGAGGCGTCGCGCGGCGAGCAGTTCACGCCGCAGCAGGTTCTTTGCGGACATGTCGGTGTTCAACGGGGCACCCATAGATCTCTCGTACCGGCATATTTGAGTACAAAGTTAACCGGAGGCTCATCTTCCGCCCATGTGCGCCGGTTAGGGTTCTGCGCATGACCCAGTCGAACCTCAGGATCAGCAAGGCCGTCATCCCGGCGGCGGGCCTCGGTACCCGCTTCCTGCCGGCCACCAAAGCCACTCCGAAGGAGATGCTGCCTGTCGTCGACAAGCCTGCCATCCAGTACGTCGTCGAGGAGGCGGTCGCCGCCGGACTCTCCGACGTCCTGATGATCACCGGTCGCAACAAGCGTCCCCTGGAGGACCACTTCGACCGCAATTACGAGCTGGAGTCGGCGCTGACCCGCAAGGGTGACGCCGAACGGCTGCGCAGGGTCCAGGAGTCCAGTGACCTCGCCACCATGCACTACGTCCGCCAGGGCGATCCGAGAGGGCTCGGTCACGCGGTGCTGTGCGCGGCTCCGCACGTCGGCGACCAGCCGTTCGCGGTCCTCCTCGGCGACGACCTGATCGACCCGCGCGACCCGCTCCTCGCCCGCATGGTGGAGATCCAGGAGCGTGAGGGCGGCAGCGTCATCGCGCTCATGGAGGTCGCGCCCGAACTGATCCACCAGTACGGCTGCGCGGCCGCCCAGCCGACGGCCGAGGGCGACGTGGTGCGGATCACCGGTCTGGTGGAGAAGCCCGAACCGGCCGAGGCGCCCAGCAATCTCGCCATCATCGGCCGCTACGTCCTGGACCCCGCGGTCTTCGACATACTGCGCAGGACCGAGCCGGGCCGCGGCAACGAGATCCAGCTGACGGACGCCCTCCAGCTCCTGGCCGAGGACGAGAAGATCGGCGGCCCGGTGCACGGCGTGGTCTTCAAGGGCCGCCGCTACGACACCGGTGACCGGAGCGACTACCTCCGTGCCATTGTCAGACTCGCGTGCGAACGTGAAGACCTGGGCCCGGAGTTCCGGACCTGGCTCCGCAGTTACGTCACCGAGGAGATGTAGCACCTTGAGCAGCACGATCTGGTCGGTGGACGAGCACCTGGAAGACATCCTCGCCACGGTGAGGCCGCTCGAACCCATCGAGCTGCAACTGCCCGAGGCCCAGGGCTGCGTCCTGGTCGAGGACGTCGTGGTGGAGATCGCCCTGCCGCCCTTCGACAACAGCTCGATGGACGGCTACGCGGTCCGCGTCGCCGATGTGGCGGGCGCCACCGAGGAGTTCCCCGCCGTCCTCACCGTCATCGGTGACATCGCGGCGGGCGACGCCGGCCTGCTCGGCGACCAGCGGGTCGGGCCGGGCGAGGCAGCCCGCATCATGACGGGAGCCCCGCTCCCGGCCGGTGCCGAAGCGGTGATCCCGGTCGAGTGGACCGACGGCGGTACGGGCGGCGGGCCCGCCGCCACGATGCGCGCCCACAGCGACGCCCCCGAGGGCGCGCGCGGCGAGGTCCGCGTGCACCGCCCGGCCGAGGCCCGCGCCCACGTCCGGGCCCGTGGCAGCGACGTGCGGCCGGGGGACATGGCGCTGCGCGCCGGCTCGGTGGTGGGGCCGCCCCAGATCGGCCTGCTCGCCGCGATCGGCCGCTCGACGGTGAAGGTGCGGCCGCGCCCCCGCGTCGTCGTCATCTCCACCGGCAGCGAACTGGTCCAGCCCGGCGAGGAACTGACCGGCGGCCAGATCTACGACTCCAACAGCTTCGCGCTGACGGCGGCCGCGCGCGACGCCGGAGCGATCGCCTACCGGGTCGGCGCCGTCTCCGACGACGCACTGACGCTCCGGGCCACGATCGAGGACCAGCTGATCCGGGCCGACATCGTCGTCACCACCGGCGGTGTCAGCGTGGGCGCGTACGACGTCGTCAAGGAGGCCCTGTCCCCGGCCGGTGACGAGGACGAGCCGGGCAGCGGCGTCGACTTCCGCAAGCTCGCCATGCAGCCCGGCAAGCCTCAGGGCTTCGGCTCCATCGGCCCGGACCACACACCGCTGCTGGCGCTGCCGGGCAACCCGGTCTCCAGCTACGTCTCCTTCGAACTGTTCGTACGGCCCGCGATCCGCACCCTGATGGGCCTGCCGGACGTGAACCGCCCGACCGCCAGGGCGTCGCTGGTCACGGACAAGGCCCTGTCCTCCCCGGCCGGCCGACGGCAGTTCCTGCGCGGGACGTACGACGCGGAGGCGGGCACCGTCACCCCCGTCGGCGGTTCCGGATCGCATCTGATCGCCGCTCTCGCCCAGGCGGACGCGCTGATCGTGCTGCCCGAGGACGTCACGTCCGCCGAGCCCGGCACGGACACCGAGGTGATCCTGCTCCGCTGAACGGCGCCCGGTGGCGGTACGGTGTCTGCCGCTGTGCCTTCCGGGGACACCCCCCGGACCCCGGGCCTGCACCCCGGTGCAGCACCGGGGCAACCGGCGCCCTACCGCTAGGCGGAGTTAGTTGAGTACGCAGAACAGGCTGACGCACATCGACGAGGCGGGCGCCGCCCGCATGGTCGACGTCTCCGCGAAGGACGTCACCGCGCGCGTCGCCCGCGCCAGCGGCCGGGTCCTCGTCTCGCCGCGCGTCGTCGAGCTGCTCCGGGGCGAGGGGGTCCCCAAGGGCGACGCCCTCGCCACCGCGCGCATCGCCGGGATCATGGGTGCCAAGCGCACCCCGGACCTGATCCCCCTCTGCCACCCCCTGGCCGTCTCCGGCGTCACGGTCGACCTCGGCGTGGCCGACGACGCGGTGGAGATCACGGCCACCGTGAAGACGACGGACCGCACGGGCGTGGAGATGGAGGCACTGACCGCGGTGTCGGTCGCCGCGCTCACCGTCATCGACATGATCAAGGCCGTCGACAAGTCCGCGGTCATCACGGATGTCCGGGTCGAGGCGAAGTCGGGCGGCAAGTCCGGCGACTACCGGCGCTCCGCGCCCGGCGGGGCGGACGCATGAGCGTCCAGGAGACGGCTTCCGCCGGTTACCGTGCCCTCGTGGTGACCGCGTCGAACAGGGCCTCCGCCGGGGTCTACGCCGACAAGGGCGGCCCGCTGATCGCCGAGGCGCTGGCCGGGCTCGGCTTCACCGTCGACGGACCGCAGGTCGTCCCCGACGGCGACCCGGTCGAGCAGGCCCTGCGGGCCGGGGTGGCCGCCGCGTACGACGTCATCGTGACCACCGGCGGTACGGGCATCTCGCCCACCGACCGCACCCCCGAGGCCACCCGCCGCATCCTCGACCACGAGGTACCCGGCATCCCCGAGGCGATCCGTGCCGAGGGCCGGGACAAGGTCCCCACGGCCGCGCTCTCGCGCGGTCTGGCGGGCGTGGCCGGCCGTACGCTCGTCGTCAACCTGCCCGGCTCGACCGGCGGGGTGCGTGACGGACTCGCCGTCCTCGACCGACTCCTGGTGCACGCCGTCGAGCAGCTCCGCGGCGGCGATCACCCCCGACCGGGGAGCCCGAGCTGAACGTCCCGACCTGGCCTGTGATCCTGGTGGACGGCGATGTCACCCTCCGGCCGATAAAGGCGCGTGACCAGCGCATGTGGCGCGAGGTCAACCGGCGTAACCGGGACTGGCTGCGCCCCTGGGAGGCGACGGTGCCGCCGCCCGCCCCCGGAGGCCCGGTGGCCCAGCGCCCCACGTATCGCCAGATGGTCCGTCATCTGCGCGCCGAGGCCAACGCCGGCCGGATGCTGCCGTTCGCCATCGAGTACGAGGGCCGGCTGGTCGGTCAGCTGACCGTGGCCGGGATCACCTGGGGGTCGATGTGCTCGGGCCACGTCGGCTACTGGGTGGACCAGGAGGTCGCGGGCCGTGGCGTGATGCCGACCGCGGTCGCCCTCGCCGTCGACCATTGTTTCCGCGCGGTCGGACTGCACCGCATAGAGGTGTGCATTCGTCCGGAGAACGGGCCCAGCCGCCGGGTCGTGGAGAAACTCGGATTCCGCGAGGAAGGGCTCAGGCCCCGCTATCTGCACATCGACGGTGCCTGGCGGGACCATCTGATCTACGCGCTCACCGCGGAGGAGGTCCCCGACGGGCTGCTCCGGAGGTGGCACCGATCACGTGCGGAGCGGCCGGGACGTCCTGAGTCGCCGGAGCGTCCTGAGCGGCCGGAGCATCCTGAACACCACACAAAATGAAATGTATGTTCGAAATTGATCGGGCGGCGAATGTAAACGAACGTACAAACGTCGCCTGTTGATCCGAACAATCACAAAAAAAGTCCGTGATATCAGCCAGATCGTGCGACACACCGCGCCAATTGGCGGATGCCTCCGCGCAAACCCCTCTACGGTGTGAGATGTGAGCAGCAGCGGCCTGATCTACGCAGTCATTGTCGGGGCCTGGGCCGCCTACTTGGTACCGATGTGGCTCCGCAGGCAGGACGAGCTCAACGAGGCCCGTCCTACGGAACGCTTCAGCACCGCCATCCGGCTGCTGTCCGGACGGGCGGCGATGGAGCGCCGGTACGCCAAGGAGCTGCGGGAGCGCACCGACGAGGAGGCGGCGCCCGACGCCGACCCGGACTCAGTCGCGGACCGAATGGATTCCGCCGACGTCCGGGCCTTTTCCGCGCCTCCGGCGCACACCGAGGCCCGGGTGCACGACCCGGCTCGTGCGCCGGAGCACCCCGCCCAGGAGCGCGCGGCGCAGAAGCGCCCGGCCCGTGAACGGCCCGCGTCCTCCTCCGATTCCTCCGCCCCCGAGCCCGCCCGGCGTCCGCGCCCCGGTGGAATCGACGCGGAACGCGCCCGGCGTGCGCAGCGCCTGCAGGTCCTCGCGCGGCGTCGGCGTACCACCGTCGTCCTCTTCCTCGGATTCACGCTCGGCGCGGTCGTCGCCGCTGTCGGCGGCCTCCGCCTGCTCTGGGCCCCCGCGGTTCCCGCGGTGCTGCTGAGCACGTACATCGTGCATCTGCGTGCCCAGGAGCGGCGCAGGTTCGCCTTCACCATGGACCGGCGCCGGGCGGAGGTCGCGGCGCAGCGGCTCCGCGAGAGCCGCCCCCGCCGCCACCAGCCGGCCGCGACGGCCCCCGCCGAGTCAGACGAGGACCCCGAGGCGCGCCACCCCGCCCCCGAGCCCACCCCCACGGTCTCGCCTCAGGAGGCGGGCCGCCGCGCGCTGGTCGAGCAGACGGACCACGCGGAATGGGTCGACCAGCAACGCGAGCGGGGCCGGGTCCAGGGCGACAGCTGGGAGCCCGTGCCCGTGCCGCTGCCGACGTACGTCACCGCCCCGGTCGCCCCGCGCGCCACGGGCGGCATCGAGGTCGGCAACCCGGAGACCTGGAGCGCGGCCCGTTCCAGCACCGCCGAACCCACCCAGCCGGCCGCCCCGCAGCAGGCGGCGCCCCCGGTGGATCCGGCGCCCCGCCAGCGCTCCGCCCAGTCCCGTCGCGCCCGCGAGCGGGGCCGGACACCGCTCTTCGACCAGTACGACGAGGACGACCGCCCCCGCGCGGCCAACGAGTGAGACGTCCGCCCCGCCCGCTGCGGCAGCGACTCGGCTGACCAGCGCGGAACGGATTTCCGAGCACCCCTGTCGGGGTGCTAAAGTTTCACTCGTTGCAAGGGCCTGTGGCGCAGTCTGGTAGCGCACCTCGTTCGCATCGAGGGGGTCTGGGGTTCAAATCCCCACAGGTCCACCGCAGCTCAGAGCCCCTACCGGGGAAACCCGGTAGGGGCTCTTTGGCGTTCCGGGGCTCTGGTGTCACCGGTGCGTGCGTGTTTCGGGCGTCGGCCTCGGCAGGCCGGTGAGCCGGACCACGCCTCCGCAGGAGTTCCGAGCGGCGGTGTGCTCCGCACCGACGACGTCAGTGCGCCCCGTCCAGCCGCGCCCGCTGCTCGTCCGTCAGCTCCAGGTCCACCGCCGCCAGGTTCTCCTTCAGCTGGGCCACCGACGACGCCCCGGTCAGCGGGATCACGGGCAGACGGCTGCCGATCTGCCAGGCCAGGACGACCTGGTTGATGCCTGCTCCCGTCTCGGCGGCGACCTCGCGCAGGACCGCGAGGCGGGCGGGAGTGCCGGGGTGGTCGTAGTCCTCGGGGAGCGGCTTGTCCGGGCGGGTGTACGCGCCGGCGAGCAGCGGTGAGTAGGCGACCAGGGCCAGGTCCCGTTCGGCGCGCAGATAGCTGAGCAGTTCTGGTCCGGCGTGGCCCAGGCTGCCGTCCTCGAAGAGGGGGCTGGGGACGTCGAAGCGGGGGCGCAGGTGGCTGTGCTGGTACTGCAGCACCTCGTAGCCGGGCAGCCCGGCGGCGGCCGCGAGTGCCCGGGCCCGCTCCACCCGCCAGACGGCGTGGTTGCTGGCGCCCAGCAGCCCGAGCGTGCCGGCCGCGCTCAGCTCCCCGAGCGCCTCGACCGTCTCGGCGAGCGGGACGGACCGGTCCTCGATGTGCGCGTACAGCAGGTCGAGCCGCTCCACCCCGAGGCGTTCCCGGCTGCGCTCGACGGCCTCCGTCACCGCCTTCGCCGACAGGCCCTCCGGGTTGTCGACGAACCCGGTTCCGGGGGCGAGGGGTTCGGCGCCCAGTTTGGTGGCGATGACGATCTCGTCCCCGACGCCGCGGCTGCGCCGCCACTTGCCGAGCAGCCGTTCGCTCTGACCGCCGAGGCCGCCCTCGACCCAGTACGCGTAGTTGTCGGAGGTGTCGATGAAGGTCCCGCCTGCCTCGACGAAGTGGTCCAGGATCGCGAACGAGGTCCTCTCGTCGGTGACCGATCCGAAGAGCATCGCGCCGAGTGCGAGGACGCTCACCTCGCGGCGGGTGGCGGGATCGGTGCCGATGGTGCGGTACTTCATGACGTTCCCCTCCGGTTCCGGCCGCCGTCCTCCGGCGGCCGCGGAGGTGAGTCTGCGTGCTGAAGTGCACTTCAAGGCAAGGGAGTCGAAGGGGATCAGCCGTGGGGGCGGTCGCCATCGCCTAGGCTGAAAGCGTTTACCCGATCGTGAGACTCTCCGCGTCGAGGAGCGACCAGTGACGGCAGGCATACCCGAACCCCAGCCCCCGATCGACACCAGCAGGCCGCACCCCGCCCGCGTCTACGACTGGTTCCTCGGCGGCAAGGAGAACTACCCCGCCGACCAGCAGTTCGGGCAGACGCTGCCGAAGGAGACGCGTGGGAACGCCGCGCGGAACCGGGCGTTCATGCACAGAGCCTCCGCCTGGCTGGCGCGCGACGGGATCGACCAGTTCCTGGACATCGGGACCGGCATTCCCACCGAACCCAACCTCCACCAGATCGTCCAGGCGATCACGCCGACGGCCCGGATCGTGTACGCGGACAACGACCCGATCGTCCTGCGCCACGCGGAGGCGCTCCTCGTCAGCACGCCGGAAGGTGCCACCGACTACCTTCACGCCGATGTGCGGGATCCGGAGGCGATCCTCGAACGAGCAAGGGGGATGCTGGACTTCGAGCGGCCGGTCGCCCTGTCGCTGATCGCCCTGATGCACTTCCTGCCGGACGACCAGGACCCGTACGGCATCACCCGCACCCTGGTCGACGCGCTGCCCACCGGCAGTTGTCTGGTCCTCTCGCACGGCACCGCCGATCAGCACCCGGAGCTGAAGCAGGAGACCGAGTCGGCGTACAAGAAGGGCGCCATCGCGCTGCGGATGCGTACGCGTTCCGAGGTCGAGCCGTTCTTCGAGGGGCTGGAGCTCGTCGATCCGGGACTCGTCCCCGCGACCGAGTGGTACCGGGAGGAGCCGGCGCCGGTCGTCGAGCGCAGTGGCTTCTACGTGGGTGTCGGGCGCGTGGTCCGATGAGCGGCCGGTTCACGGCGGAGGACGGCACCCTGCTCGCGTACGACGACCAGGGGCCGGGCGGGGATCTGCCGCCCGTCGTCCTCGTCCACGGGCATCCGTTCAACCGGACCATGTGGCAGCCGCAGACCACCACGCTCGTCGCGGCCGGATACCGGGTGATCGTGCCCGACCTGCGCGGGTACGGGGAAAGCGGCGTCGTACCCGGCCGCACGCTGCTCGCGGACTTCGCCGACGACATCGCCGCGCTGCTGGACCACCTGGGCATCGCGCGGGCCGTCGTCGGCGGGGTGTCCATGGGCGGGCAGATCGCCATGGAGTTCCACCTCGCCCACCCGGACCGGGTGACGGCGCTGGTTCTGGCCGACACGTCCCCGGTCGCCGAGACCGAGGACGGCAAGGAGTTCCGCAATCGCGTCGCCGACCGGCTGCTCGCCGAGGGGATGGGCGGGTACGCGGATGAGGTGATCGACAAGATGCTGGCCCCGTACAACGTCACCGCCCTGCCCGAAGTCGCCGCTCAGGTGCGGGAGATGATGCGGGGCACCGCTCCTGAGGGGGCGGCGGCCGCGCTGCGGGGGCGGGCCGAGCGGCCCGACTACCGTGACTCGCTCGCCGGGGCCCGGGTGCCGGTGCTCGTCGTTGTCGGTGCGGACGACGTCTACACGCCGGTCGCCGAGGCCCGGGTCCTGCACGGGCTGATCCCGGACGCGGAACTGGTCGTGGTCGAGGGTGCCGGTCACCTGCCCGGTCTGGAGCGGCCGGAGGCGTTCGACCACGCGGTGGTGCGGTTTCTGGCAGGGGTGGAGAGCGCTTAGGGCCGGAGCGGCTTCGCGAAGCACCGGCTGCTGTCGTACGTCCGGTAGTGGCCGAACTTCTCGCAGGGCTCGTAGCCGCTGGAGAGGTACAGCGCGATGGCCTCGGGCTGCTGATCGCCGGTCTCCAGCACCATGCGGGTGCGGCCCGCGGCACGGGCGTCGGCTTCCAGGGCGGCCAGGATGCGGCGGGCCAGGCCCTGGCCGCGGCCCTCGGATATCACGAACATCCGCTTGAGCTCGGCGTCACCGTCCGAGTAGCCCTCGGCGTTGCGCTCCTGCGAGCGCCAGCCGCCGGTGGCGACGGGGCGGTCCGACGCGTCGTAGGCGAGCAGGTACAGCCCGTGCGGCGGGTCGAACATCGTGGCGTCCAGCGGTGTGATGTCGCCCTCGTCGCCGTAGCGCTCGGCGTACTCGAGCTGCACGAGATCGTTGAGTTTGACGGCATCGGGATGATCGTAAGGGCACGGCCGGATAATCATGCGACATATGGTACATGTATGCGGGCCCTGGGGTCGGTATCGTGCCGGAATGCTCACTGTGACCTCTGACAGCGTGCTGAGCAGTCCCCGAAATCCTCTGAATCTGAGGAGCATGTTTTGCTCACTGTGACCTCCGTGAATGTAAACGGTCTCCGCGCCGCCGCGAAAAAGGGCTTCGTCGAGTGGCTGGCGCAGACCGACGCCGACGTGATCTGCCTCCAGGAGGTGCGGGCCGAGCCGGAGCAGCTGCCCGACGAGGTGCGTGACCCCGAGGGCTGGCACACCGTCCACGCGCCGGCCGCCGCCAAGGGCCGGGCCGGGGTCTCGCTCTACTCCCGCCGGGCGCCGGAGCGCGTACAGATCGGCTTCGGCGGATTCGGCGACGAGGGCAGCGAGGAGTTCGACGCGAGCGGCAGGTACGTCGAGATCGACCTGCCGGGCGTCACGGTCGCGAGCCTGTACCTGCCCTCAGGCGAGGTCGGCACGGAGAAGCAGGACGAGAAGGAACGCTTCATGGCGGCCTTCCTGCCCTACCTCGCCGGCCTCAAGGCGCGGGCCGCCGGCGAGGGCCGCGAGGTCGTGGTGTGCGGCGACTGGAACATCGCCCACCAGGAGGCCGACCTGAAGAACTGGAAGGCCAACAAGAAGAACTCCGGCTTCCTCCCCGAGGAGCGGGAGTGGCTGACCCGGGTCTTCGGCGAGGCCGCGTACGTCGACGTCGTGCGCGCCCTGCACCCGGATGTGGAGGGGCCCTACTCGTGGTGGTCCTACCGCGGGCGCGCCTTCGACAACGACGCGGGATGGCGCATCGACTACCAGGTGGCGACCCCGGGACTGGCCGCGCGCGCCGTGAAGGCCTGGGTCGAGCGGGCCGCGACGCACGGGGAGCGGTGGTCCGATCACGCGCCGGTGACAGCTGTTTACGACGTCCGGTAGGCCGGACCCTCTAACTCGCTTGCCCTCCGGTGATCCTGAGGGCCAGGACCGGGCAGTCGGCAGCGGCCCTCCGGGCGCGTTTCAGGGTCCGCCTGGGGAGCGGGCCCTGGCGGAACAGGGGGTAGCCCCACTCGTCGGGCGTGATGTGTTCGGGGAGCAGTTCCGCGCACAGCCCGTGGGCCCGGCAGGTGGTCCAGTCGACGGCGAGTTTCAGGTCGGCTTCCATGTCAGCTCCGGTACTCGGGGACGGGCAGCAGGGGGCGGTGGTCGGATGCCGTGCAGCGACCCGCGGCGTGGGCGTCGAGTTCGGTGCCGAAGACGGTGAGTGCGCTGCGGACCAGGCGGACCGTGCCGTCGGGGTGCCGGCAGGCGCCGCGGCCCTCGACGAGTCCGGCCCAGCGGCTGACGTCCCTGCGGCCGGTGCCCTGCGGGCCGGGTGCGGCCAGCGTCCGGAACGCGGCGGCGATACGGGGCAGGCCGTTGAGGCAGGGGCCGCACTGCCCGGCCGATTCGAGGGCGAGGTAGCGCAGCACGCGGGCCGTCTCGGCGAGTCCGCAGCGGTCGGCGGGCAGTGCGACGAGGACGCCCGCTCCCAGCTCGGCAGCGGTCAGGGTGCGGGTCGCGGCCTCGGCTGCTGTGAGCCAGGTGCCGTGGTATCCGCCGACCAGCACCGCGCCGGCCGGCGGCAGCAGCCGGTGCAGCGGCGTTCCGAACGGTGCTTCCGAGACATGTACCTCCCGGCCGGGCGCGTACACCGTGCACAGGGCGCTGCCCGGCTCGGCCGGTGTGCCCTGCGAGCGGAACCAGGGGGCGCCGTAGCGGGCGATCAGGGCGAGGTGTGCGAGCGTCTCGACGTTCTGGACGAGGGTCGGGGCCCGTCGCACGCCCTGTTCACGGACCGGGGGGTGCTGGTCGCGGGGCAGGGCGGCATGCCCGGA
Organism: Streptomyces sp. NPDC002809; assembly: GCF_040295435.1. Lineage (NCBI taxonomy): Bacteria > Bacillati > Actinomycetota > Actinomycetes > Kitasatosporales > Streptomycetaceae > Streptomyces > Streptomyces sp. NPDC002809. The sequence goes on along the minus strand of NZ_JBEOVJ010000012.1, from coordinate 93,756 downwards.
CAGGTACTCGGCGAGGGCCGATGACTGGCCGGAGAGGAAGCGCTTCGGGACCCGGACGATGCGCACGGGCAGTGGGTCGCGGCGCTCGGTGAGTGCGGCCTCCAGGGGGGCCGTGTCTGCCTCGACGGCGAGGTACACCTCGCCCGCGCCGACCATTTCGGCGGCCAGCTGGAGTCCGTCCAGGACGAGGTGCGGTGAGAGTCGCAGCAGCGTCCTGTCCTTGTGGCTGGCGGGCTCGCCCTCGGCGCCGTTCCCCACGACGACCGGGACGCGACCGGTGCGGCGGGCCGACGCGATGACGGCGGCCAGCTTCCGGTGCGTGGGGAAGGCGGCGCCGCCGCGGCCCGTGAGGCCTGCCTCGGCGAGTACGTGCAGCAGGTGCGCCGGGTTGCCGTACGGCACGGGGCCGTAGTGGCGCAGGTGGGAGGCGTGGCCGCTCGGGACGCCCCCGGGTGCCAGCAGACGGGGTGACGGGTGGAACCCCGTGGTGGGCGTGGTCATGGGCGAGTTCCCGCCGTCGTTCGAAGTTCGGCCGTAAGGAGAAGGGCGGCGGGGGTACGCCTGGAGGCGCGGACCGCGTGGGCCACGCGGAAGCCGAAGGCGGCGAGTACGGCGGCCACGCAGGAGATGGTCAGCCACAGCAGCCAGTCCGCGCCCGTGTCCGTGCCGATGCCGATGCCGTGGACGACGGCGACCGGCCAGGAGGCGTACGCCAGCCAGTGGACGGCACGCCACGTGCGCAGCCCGATCCTCGCCCGCAGCAGGCTGGTCACCAGCACCGCGAGCATCAGGTCCAGGGCTACCGTTCCCAGGCCCAGCCAGAGGGGCTGGTAGGCGGAGGTGAACGGGACGAGGACGTCGAGCACGGTGATGTCGACGTAGCCGTCCACGACCGCGGACGTGATGTGCAGGGCGAGGAAGGCTGTGGCGGAGAGGGACAGGACGCGGTGAAGAGAGACCGTCCCGAACCTCGGGAGTCCGGGGAGCCGGACTCTCAGCCGTACGGCGATGCCCAGCAGGACGACGACCGTGAACAGGAACAGGCCGGCTGCGCCGGAGGCTCTGTTGGCGTACCAGAGGACTGACGAGTCGGTCATGCCGCAGCCCCGGTCGGGGCCGGGGATGCCGGTCCCGGCTCGGAGGAGGGTGTGGGCCAGCCCGGGGTCGTGACCACCGTGCCGTCGTTCGCCACGAGTCTCGCCGGCAGGCCCAGCCGTGCCAGCCGGTGCTCGGCGCCCGCGCCGTTCACCAGTGCCGCGGTGCCGGCGGCGTTGGCGTCGGCGCAGGTCGCCGCGGCTACGGAGACCGTGCGCCACGGGCCCCGGGCGGGCAGGCCGGTGCGCGGGTCGACGATGTGGTGGAGCTCCTCGCCCCCTCGGCGCCAACGGCGGGCCGTGGTGCCGGACGTCGCGAGGCCGCCGCCCCTGATACGGATCGTGGTGGACGGACCCCGGGCGGGCATCTCGTCGACCGGGCCCGTGGCGTCCTGGACGCGGACGCGCCAGCCGCCGCCCGGAGGCGGGCCCGCGACAGCCGTGTCGCCGCCCAGGCTCACCAGGACTCCGCACCCAACCGCCTCGGCGAGCTTCGCCGCCGCCGTGTCCGCGGCCCAGGCCTTCGCAGTGGCTCCCAGGTCGAGACGGACGCCGGGCGGGACGGTGACCGTGCCGGCCGTGCGGTCCAGCGTCACGAGGCGCCAGCCCGGGACAGGGCGCGCGGCGGGCAGGGCGGTGCGGACGTCCGGCGGGAGCCTTGAGAAGTCCCGGTCGTAGCCGAGGGCGTTCATCGCCGAGCCGACCGTCGGGTCGACGGCGCCGTCCGTCGCCTCGGCGGCGCGCAGCGCGACGGCCAGGGCCTCCGCGAGCAGTGGGCCGACCTCGACCGGACGGCCCGCGCTGTTGTCGACCGCGACCAGTTCCGAGTCCTGCCGGAAACGGCTGCACGCCGCGTCGACCTCGGCGAGATGCCGGGCGAGCAGCCGGCGGCACGAGCCCAGTGCGGCCGGGTCGGTGGTGACCAGGCGGACGCTCGTCCCCAGGGCGCGCCAGTCGGCCGCGGCGGTCATGAGGCCCCCGATGTGGAGTCGGGAAAGCCGCCGCCGTCGTCGTAGGAGGTGGGGTTGTCGGACGGTGGCTGCAGGGCCGGGCCGGAGCCGTCCGAGGAGTACCCCGAGCCGGACGGGTCCGAGCCGTCCGACGGGTCCGAGTCCGACGCGGACGGAGGCGAGGGCGAAGCCGAGGGTGAGGACGAACTCGTCGAACCTGTCGATGAGTCCGTGCCGCCGCTCGCCGCCGTGTCCGCGTCCGCGGACATCGTGCCGACCAGGGTGAACATCCCGGCGGCCGCCGCCAGCGTCACCCCCGCCGCTGCGGCCGCCGTACGTCGCGTGCCTCTGCGGACCGCTGCGTCGGCCACCCGCTCGCTGTCTGTCATGGCTGCTTCCCTCCGGACGACGCTCTGTCGCGTCCTACGATCCGGGAGCAATGTGAGAGAAGTCTGTGAAGGACCCGACGCCCGGGCGGCAGCCTCTGAGAGACGCATTAATTTTAGACTTCAACATCATCTGCGAGAACTTCCGGCCGCTACTCCGGCCGCTACCCCGGCCGTCACTCCGGCCGTCACGCGGGCGGCTGCGCCTCCGCGTCGCGGCGCAGGCGCCGGTCCAGGGCCATGGAGAGCTCGGCGTCCACCACCGCGCGGGCCAGCGGGCGCAGTTGGGGCGGTTCGGCCTCCGTGCTGTGGGCGCGCAGGGTCGCCACGAAGAGGTCGGCCAGGGCGTCCGCGTGCTCGCGGACCCGGCGGCCGGAGGCGAGGACCTCGGCGAGCGGGACCCCTTCGCGGACGAGTTCGGCCGACACCTCCAGCAGGCGGCGGCTGATGTGCACGATCTCGTCGCCGTCCGTGCCGAGGTAGCCCAGTTCCATGGCCGTCGCCAGGTTCTCCGGCGTGGACTCGTCCTTGAAGTAGTCCGCCAGTTGCTCCGGTGTGAGCCGGACCGGGGTCTCCTCGGTCGGTTCGCCCAGGCCCAGCACCTCGGCGACGTCGCGGCCGCTCTCGAAGGTGCGGGCCAGGTCGGCGATTCCGGTGAGGGTGTGGCCGCGCTCCAGGAGGCCGGCGATGGTGCGCAGCCGGGCCAGGTGGTGGTCGTCGTACCAGGCGATGCGGCCCTCGCGCCGGGGCGGTGAGATCAGGCCGCGTTCCCGGTAGAAGCGCACGGTCCGGACGGGGATGCCTGCCTCCTTGGCCAGCTCCTCCATGCGGTATTCACGGTGCGCGCTTCCTTCTTCCACACCCGCACCCTACCGGCCTCCCCCGCGAGGGGAGGGTGCATGTTGTACCGCCGGTAACTTTCCCTCGCCGCACCCCTACCCATCGGTATGAAGCTGCTCTAGTCTCCCAACAATGCCAGTGATTGCTGGCAGAGTCGTGTGACGTACCGCGGGAGGCGGCAGCATGGCCCAGCACGAGCATGTACGAGTGGCGGTGATCGGATCCGGGTTCGGGGGGCTTGGCGCCGCTGTCCGGCTGCGCCGCGAAGGCATCACCGATTTCGTGATCCTGGAACGGGCCGACTCGGTCGGTGGCACCTGGCGTGACAACAGCTATCCCGGATGCGCCTGCGACGTACCGTCCCACCTCTACTCGTTCTCGTTCGCACCCAACCCCGAGTGGCCGCGCACCTTTTCCGGGCAGGAGCACATCCGCGCCTATCTGGAGCACGTCGCGGACACCTTCGGGCTGCGCCCGCACCTCAGGCTGAACCACGAGGTGACGCGGATGCGCTGGGACAACGACGAGCTGAACTGGGTCATCGAGAGCGCGAACGGTGCGACGGTCGTCGCCGACGTCGTCGTCTCCGCGACCGGTCCGCTCTCCGACCCGAAGACGCCCGACATTCCGGGGCTCGCCGACTTCCCCGGCAAGGTCTTCCACTCCGCCCGCTGGGACCACGAAGCCGACCTGACCGGCAAGCGCGTCGCGATGATCGGCACCGGGGCCTCCGCGATCCAGATCGTGCCGTCCATCCAGCCGAAGGCCGGCAAGCTGACGCTCTTCCAGCGCACCCCGCCCTGGGTCATGCCGCGCATGGACCGCGCGATCAGCGGCGCCGAACGCTGGCTGCACCGCACGCTCCCCTTCACCGGCACCGCACGCCGCGGACTGCTGTGGGGCATAAGGGAGTTGCAGGTCAGTGCCTTCACCAAGCACCCGGATCAGCTGGGCCTGGTCGAGCGGATAGCCAAGTCCAACATGGCCCGGTCGATCAAGGACCCGGCGCTGCGGGCCAAGCTGACTCCCTCGTACCGCATCGGCTGCAAGCGCATCCTGCTCTCCAGCGCCTACTACCCGGCGCTCGCCCAGCCCAATGTGGATGTGGTCGCCTCCGGGCTGAGCGAGGTGCGCGGCTCGACGGTCGTCGCCTCCGACGGTACGGAGACCGAGGTCGACGCGATCATCTTCGGTACCGGCTTCCACGTCACCGACATGCCGATCGCCGAACGGGTGGTGGGCGCGGACGGCATCACGCTCGCCGAGTCCTGGAAGGGCGGCATGCAGGCGTTGCGCGGTGCGAGCGCGGCCGGCTTCCCGAACTGGATGACGATCATCGGCCCCAATACGGGGCTCGGCAACTCCTCGATGATCCTCATGATCGAGGCCCAGCTGAACTACATGGCGGACTACATGCGCCAGTTGAACGTGCTGGGCGGCCGCGTCGCACTCGACGCGCGCCCCTCGTCCGTCGGGGCCTGGAACCGCCGCGTCCAGGAGCGCATGAAGCGCACGGTCTGGAACACCGGTGGCTGCGACAGCTGGTACCTGGACGCCAACGGCCGCAACACCACGGTCTGGCCCGGCACCACCGCCGAGTTCCGCAAGGTGACGCGGAACGTCGACCTCACGGAGTACCAGGTCATACGGGTGCCCGCCCAGCGGGACGCGGAGAAGGCCGTCGCCGAGGAGGTGGCGGGATGAGCCGGCCGCTGCGCAGCGCGCACCCCCGGCCGGTGCCGGTGCGTGAACTGATGGCCGTCTCCGCCGACGGCTCCCGTATCCATGTCGAGGTACACGGACAGGACGGCGCCCCCGCGGTGGTCCTGTCCCACGGCTGGACCTGCAACACCCACTTCTGGGACGCCCAGATACGCGACCTCGCCGTGGACCACCGGGTCATCGCCTACGACCAGCGAGGCCACGGCACCTCGCCGTCGGTGGGGCGCGACGGGTACAGCACCGACGCGCTGGCCGACGACCTCGAAGCGGTGCTCGCCGCCACCCTCGCACCGGGGGAGAAGGCGGTCCTGGCCGGGCACTCCATGGGCGGCATGACGATCATGTCCGCCTCGCGCCGGGCCGGGCTGCGCGAGCACGCGGCCGCGGCCCTGCTCTGCAGCACCGGCAGCTCCCGGCTGATCGCGGAGTCGCTCGTCGTGCCGATACGGGCCGGCGCCGCACGGACCCGGATGACGCGTGCGATCCTCGGGGCGCGGGCGCCGCTCGGACCGGTCACACCTCTCTCCCGGCGGATCCTCAAGTACGGGACGATGGGCGCGGGTTCGGCCCCGGACCGGGTCGACGCCTGTGCGCGGATCGTGCACGACTGCCCGCGGGCCGCCCGGGTCGCCTGGGGCCATGTGCTCGCGGACCTGGACCTCGACGAGGGCGTACGGGAGCTGCGGGTGCCCACCGCGGTGATCGCGGGTACGGACGACCGGCTGACCCCGCCCGTGCACGCCCGGGCGATCGCGGCGGCGCTGCCCGACTGTCTCGGCCTGACCGAGCTGGCGGGTATGGGACACATGACGCCGGTCGAGGCACCGGAGACCGTCACGGCGAAGATTCGCGAGTTGGTGGCCACGTACCTCCCGGTACGGGGTACGACCGATGGTGAAGGCATGGCCGAGAGCAAGGAGGAGGTCGCATGAGCGGCAGGCGCAGTCTCGAAGGACAGGTCGTCGTCGTCACGGGCGCGGCACGCGGTGTGGGTGAGCTGCTGGCGCGCAAGCTCTCGGCGCGCGGAGCGAAGCTGGCGCTGGTCGGCCTGGAACCGGACGAGCTGAAGAAGGTCTCCGAGCGGCTGCACGGGGACAGCGACCACTGGCACGCCGACGTCACCGACCACGAGGCGATGGCTCGGGTGGCGCAGGAGGTCAAGGAGCGCTTCGGGAAGATCGACATCGTCGTCGCCAACGCGGGCGTCGCCTCCGGCGGGCCGTTCGTCGACTCCGACCCGGTGGCCTGGCGCCGGGTCATCGAGGTCAACCTGATCGGCGGCGCGGTCACCGGCCGGGCGTTCCTGCCGGTCCTGATGGAGAGCCGCGGCTACTTCCTCCAGATAGCGTCGCTCGCCGCGATCACCCCGGCGCCGATGATGACCGCGTACTGCGCGTCCAAGTCGGGCGTCGAGGCGTTCGCGCACAGCCTGCGGGCGGAGGTCGGCTACCGGGGCGTGAGGGTCGGCGTCGGCTACCTCTCCTGGACCGACACGGACATGGTGCGCGGCGCCGACGAGGACGACGTCATGCGGGAGCTGCGCCAGCGGCTGCCGTGGCCGTCCAACCGTACGTATCCGCTCGGCCCGGCCGTCGACCGCATCGTGGCCGGGATCGAGCGGCGCTCCTCGCATGTGTACGCCCAGTGGTGGCTGCGCGGGATGCAGTCCGTGCGGGGATATCTGCCGTCACTGATCGGTGTGGTCGGCCAGCGGGAGATGAAGCGGTTCGGGCCCCGGCTGGAGGGTGTCGGGAAGGGGCTCGTGGGCGCCGGCGGTGCCGCTGACCAGGACGAACGGGCGTCGCGGACGGCTTCGGATACACAGCGTAAGTGATCGAAATGCGTTGAATGTCGCGCCGTGTAAGTCTGGTCGAGGCCCCAACGGGCCATCCCCACGCACCCCCACATAGGAGTGAACAGCATGGGCATCGCCGACCAGTTCAAGGACAAGGCGCAGGAGCTTGCCGACCAGGGTCAGAAGAAGATGAAGGGCGGCAAGGGCGAAGACCAGCGCCAGGGCCAGGGTCAGCGCCAGGGCCAGGGCCAGGGGCAGGACCGTCGTCAGGACGCGTCCGACCGGGCCCGCCAGGCGTCCGAGCAGGGTCGCGACAGGGCCCAGGGTGCGGCGGACGACCTTCGCGAGAAGTTCGACCGCTGACGCTAGTACGGCTGACGCGTTCTTCGCGTCGCATGGTGAGGGGCGCGCCCGGTTCTTTCGGGGCGCGCCCCTTTCCGTGTGCGGATGCAGCGTGCTGCGGGGCGGCATGGGGTGGCATGCGAGATGGCGCGCGGGGCGTCACACATCACGTCCTGCATCACGTCCTGCATCACGTCATGCAGGACGTCATGCAGGACGTCATGCAGGACGGTCAGGCGGCGCTCCAGCGCTGGTTGTCACGGCCGTTGCATTCCCAGAGCACGATCTGGGTACCGCTCGCGCCCCCGAAGAGATCCAGGCATTTGCCGGTGGACGCGGACGTCAGCGCCGTACCGGAAAGGCGGATGCGTTGGACGGAAGACCCGTCGCAGGTGGCCAGGACGACAGGGGTCCGGTCCTCGGTTCCGGTGACGGCCGCGCAGAGGCCGCCCTGCCGCAGAGTGCCGTCCGGCTCGGGACTCCAGGACTGGCTGACCGAACCCGCGCAGGCGGACGCCACGAGTTGCGACCCCGGGCCTGCGCCCGTCAGGCACTTGCCCGAGGCTTCGACCGCCAGAGCGCCGCCGCTGACCGTGGTTGAGCCGCTGGAGTTGCCGCTGCCCGGTTTCGCGACGCTGTCCGTTCCGGGGTCGTCTGCGGCCGACGAGGAGCCGGACCCCAGGGAGGCGGTGCTTTTGCCCCGGCCGGGCGTGCCCGGGGCACTCTTGCTCGATGACGAAGAGGGGGTGGCGGACGGGGTGACGGAGGGGGGTGCCGTCGGATCCGCTGTCGGAACTCCTGGCAGTAGCGACTGGCCCCCGACTCCCATGTCCTCGCCGTCGGACCGTACGGGCCCTTCGGTGAGCGCATCGGCCTGGCGGCTGGAGTTGCCGGCGCCTCCGCCGGCCATAAGGGCCGCGCCCGTGACGACAGCAGCGACTGCCACGCCGGCGGCCGTAGCCAGGACCCACCTCCGTCGCAGGAACGCCCAGCGACGGGGGGAAGCGGTCGGTGATATCTCATGAGTCGGCTCCGACGCTGCGGAGGACTGCGGGAGACCGGGCTCCGCGACGCCCTGCGCCTGTGCGCTCCGGCCCGGCTCGCTCTCGGCGTTCTCGGCGCGCTGCGCCGCGATGGCGCGAGCGAGTGCGGCACGGGCCGAATCCAGACTCGACGCATCGTTGCTACGAACGGGCCTGGCCGGCCGTGAGCTGTCGGGTCTGGTGACGTTTCGTTTCGGCAGCTCTGGCATTCGGTTGTGCTCCTTGAATATGAGGTCGAGCCCTGAGGAGTGCTCGGGAACGAAAGGGCGACCAACGGTGCATGCCTCCCCCTGATGCGGCAGGCGGTTCGAATGGCGCTGTCCCGGCGGACGGAGGCCCTCGGGACGCGTGAGGAGGTGCGCAGTGGATCAGTCCCCATCCAATCGCTGCACGACCTGCCGAAGAAAGGCGAACACGCCGCTTGGAAGACGGTGAGTTGGCGGGAGGGGTTCGCGATGAGTCGTACGGAATTCGACCGGGCCCGATGTCGTTGGGAGGATCGGGGCCGTCATGCCGATACGTCGGCCGTTCGGGTGGCGGGCGCCGAAGCCCGGTTAGTTGTGCCGGGGCTCGACCAAAGGCCCTTGTCTGCCGCGCTGTTCAGCAGGGGCAGTAAGGGGGCCTCGCCCGCGCGGCCTCATCGCCCGGCCGGTCCTGGGGCCGTGGATATCCAGGCCGGTGGAGGGCCGGGCTGTCCGCCGGCCGTCCGCAGGGCACTCGTGAACATCCACCGGCGAAACCGCGTCGGCATGTCGCTCTCATGCCGGGATGACGCTGAAGGGCGATCGAAGTGGGAGTTGCCGCAGGCGGGAGTCAGGGCCTGATGGACGGTACTGAGCCCGAGACCCGATGGGCAGTACTGAGCCGAGCCCGGGACCCGACGGGCAGCGCTCCGGTCACCCGTAACGGTCCGTCCCCGCCACGTGGTGCATGTACTGCGGGTACTACCGGGTTCCCTGCCTGGATTCCCGCCGGGTTTCCCTGTTTCGGGGGCCGCCGGTATGCCCCTTCGCGACGGACTGATCGGCGTCCGTCTCAGCGCTCGGCCGCCTCTCCCGCCGGCTTCCCCCGCCGCGGCCGACTCCTTCGCCGCCGGCAGACCCGGCGCCGAACGGCATCAGCGACCCCATCGATCAGGAAGCGCGGCGCCCCGACGCTTCCACGCCTACGCGGAGCCCGCCCCTGACCAGCAGAAACTCAACAGGCATGACCGGAAGGGCAGCGGCGGGCGACGCCGGAGACCGCTGCTGCCCCCGACCTCTGAGTCAGAGGTCGCCCTGAAGGTAGGCGCGCGCCGCGGTCATGACTTCCTTGAAGTGTTCTCCGGCGATCGCCTCAAGCGGCGAATCGTCGTCGAGTTGGGGATTCATCCCGATCATCCAGGCCCGAGCGGTGTGGAGGTTCTCGGCACTCTCGATGAACTTGAAGATCTGGTAGGCGGTGCGCAGGCGCATCTCGGAGTCGAAGCGAGGGGCGTTCTGCTCCCTGCACCACTTTCCGACCTGCTTGGGGTCCTCGATGCCTGCGATGAAGGCGACGACGCGCTGGCTGAAGGCGTCCTGCAGGAAGCGGGCGATGCCTGCGATGGACTGCTCCGTCATGTCGCGGAGTGCGCGGGCTTCGGCCGTGGTCTCTCGCTGAGTTTGCATGGTCTCCTCGTTTCCTCGTCGCTCGCCGGTGAGGCGTCAGCGGAGGATGGGTGCGCTGAATGCGCGAAGGCCGAGCGCGGGCGCGATTCGCTGCCGCTCGTCAGCCATGTCTGTGGGGTGCTTGCGGCGGGTGGGCAAGTGGTATTGCCGCGGCCGTGCTGTGCACCACTACAGGCGGGAGGAGGTGATCGGGGTGCAGGGGCGAGCGGATCGCTCTGCCTCTGCGGATGCGCGCAGCACTCGCCAAAGGTAAGTGACTGGTGATCAACATCGATTCCCCCCTGTGGTGTTGAGTCAATGGTACCCGTTTACACGCAACTTACTCCATAGATTTCCCCCCTTGGAGGGGCGGTAAATCCCCCCTCTTGTTGCCGGTCGTGCCTGTGAGCTGCATGTTTTCCGATGTGTTCGCTAGTGTGCGCTCACAGGTCCTGTGCCGTGCGAATCACCCAGGCATCAGATCGGGGGACATTTCGCACGGCCAGTCGGTCGATCGTGCCGTGTTCACCAGACGGTGAGTCCGTACTCGCGTGCCACTTCCTGTAGTTCGACGGACTCGGCGAGGATCGGACGGCGTTCGGCCTCGGTGTAGTCGGTACCGCTCAGGACCGCCCAGCAGCGGCGTCCGCCGAACCCGGACCGGTAGACGATGCCCTGGGCCAGTTGGTGGCCCTCGGCGTTGCGCTGGGCGACGGTCCAGGCTGCGATCTGCCGGGCGACGCGACGGTCCTTGCCGTGGATGTGGTCGTCGGTCAGTTCCCCTTCGACGCCCCATTCGCTGAACTCGTGCCGGAGCTCGCGTGCGAGTACCTCGCGGGTGATGTCCGCGTCCACGTCGAGGAACCGGGCCTCCGCCGCGAGCTTCAGCCGGACCAGTATGTGGGCGTCGCGCCAGCCGGACGCCAGGTGGCCGATCCTCATGTGACCGGGCTTGTGGGGCTCGTCGGCGAGGAGGCTCCGCATCTCCGGGCGGACGCGGAAGTAGGCGAGAGCTTCGGCGTAGCAGCCGGTCGGTTCGGAGGCGCAGTACAGCATGCCGTAGGTGAAGAGACTGAAGCGGCCGGCCGAGGAGCCCCCGAGGGTTTCGGGCTCGACGCGGTTGAACTTCAGCGGTGCGGCCGACTTGCCCAGGCGCCATACGCCCCGGTCGGGGGCGCGGGCGAGTACGACCGGGGGGACGGAGACGGTCATGCCTGCTGCCCCCGACCGGCGGGGTCGGTCCCTCGTCTCCCCGTTCGTTCGTCGATCGCGTGGGGGCGGGGGAGGGGGTGCGGCCGGGGCAGGTGCAGGGGGTCGGCGGTGCGAACTAAGACAGCGGTCATGGGTCCTCGACAAGGCTCTTCGGCGGTCATGGGGCGTGGGCCGGTGGCGGGTTCGAGCGGGCCCGTCCGGCCGCCGACGCGGCTGATCATTGTTGCGCAGGTGAGTATCACGCGGCTGCCCGCTCGCCGACACCGAACGGGCGCAAAGGCGTCGCGCCGGAGCGCGCAGAGGGCGCATCCGGCCTCACAGGCGGTCGTGATGAATACGGAAGATCATGGTGCCGGCTTCTCCCGTCGCCAGGAGGACCGTGGAGGGCTCGCCGGGTTGTTGGGGGGCCGTGCGCAACGCATGGACGCGATAGCCGGTGACGATCTGCAGGAGATGCCGGCCGGCCGCCGGATCCCACAGATGAATGCTGGTGCTGCCGGCCGTGGCGAAGGCGACACGCTGCCCCTGGACCGGGAAGGCCGTCACCGCGTTCAACTCGCCGTCACCCGGGTCGAACTCGCGCAGGGCTTCGGCAGCGCCATCCGGCTCCCAGAACTTGAGTGTGCCGTTCTGCCCGGCGGTGACGAGTCGCAGGCCTGCCGCAACACGCCCGGGAGCGAAGGCCACATCGTTGACGATGTTCTGGCCGCACCGGATCGTGCGGCCGTACTGGGTGAGATCCGCCGTTTCCCAGATCCGGAGGTTGCCGTCGCTGCCGCCGGACGCGAGAAGGGAACCGGCTCCCGTGCTCCCGGTGGCCAAACACCGCACGCTGAACTTGTGGTCCCTGCGAATCGCGACGGGCTGAGAGGTGTCGAGGTCCCACAGGCGTACGGATCCGTCGGCGCTCGCGCTCGCCAGCCGGGAGGACGGCCCAGGGCCCTCGACGGCCACGAGCGCGAGGGCGGGGGAGTAGTGGCCGTGCAGCGTTGCCACCGGTGCCGAGTCCCCGGCGGCGGAGGCATCGAACAGGGCGATGCTGTTGTCGCTGCGAGCGGCTGCCAGCAGCACGTGGTCACGCCGCCTCACCCAGGCGAGCGCAGTGACCTGCTCGTCGTCGATGACGGGGTGTTTCTCGCCGGTGCCGATGTCCCACGCCAGGGTGCTGCTCCCCTCGGTGACCGCGAGGCGATGGGGTGGCCCGGGGGACAGCGCACTGGCGGTGACCGGGGTCCAGGCAGCTCGGCCGTGCTGGAACGTGGCATCGTCCAGGGGCCAGTTCCGGACGGTGCGATCGGCTCCGGCCGTGATGAGGCGGGCGCCCGGCCGTTCGGTGAACGCCGAGAGCGCGGTGACCGGGGCGGAGTGCGCCTGAATCGACTCGCCGAGGGGCGCCAGCGGCTCCAGGGGCTCCAGCGGTTCGGTCCGCCACAGACACACGGTGCCGTCCGCCCCGGCACTGGCAAGCACCTGCCGGTCCTCGGCCTCGACCAGCGCCAGCGCTGTCACGGCGCCCTCGGACGTCGCGACGGTGCTGCTGACGCTGGCCCGTCCCGGAACGGTCACGTCGTGGACGGACAGGGTGCCGTGGCCGTCGCCCACGGCGTAGTGCCCGGCCGGGGTCAGGGCGACCAGGGCGCGTACGGCCGCCGGATGACGGGATCGCATGACGGCTGTGCGCCCGTCGAAGCTGCTGACGGTGTCGTGCTGGGCGTAGAGCAGAAGTCCGGACCCGTCGGGCCGGGTCGTACCGCGCACCATGGCCGCTGCTCGTTCGAGCCGGGGCAGCGGTATGTCGATCTGTTGGAAGGCCGCGGTGTTGAACGCGGCGAGGTAGCCGTCGCTCCACGCGGCGAGCAGCACCTGGGCCCGGTCCCGCGGCCGGTAGAGCGTGAGCGAGCTGACCCAGGTGCCGGGCCGCCGGAGCACCGGCCCGATGGTGCGGCCGCGCAGCGCGTCCAGGACCGAGACGGTGCCGTCGGTGGCGCCGGTGGCGAGGAGGCCCTCGTGCAGCGTGACCAGGTGCTCGATGGCGCCGTCGTGTACGGCGATCGGTGGCGCGGCGGCGGAACCGTCGGGCCGCAGGATGCGGACGACACCGTGGTCGTCCCCCGTGACCAGCAGGGGCTGGGCCCGCGCGCGCCGCCCCGCCTGCACCGTGGCCAGGGAGGTGACGGCGGCCTCGGTCACGGCCCACACGTTGTCCGGACTCGCGCAGTCACTCCAGAGCGGGGTCACCGGGGACCCGGCGAGCACCGCGTCCCCGGGGGCCGGAGCGGACAGCGGCTGGTGGCGTGCCGTGGCCGCGTGGTGGGCCAGGTGCAGGCTGGTCAGCCGCGACAGCGGAGTGAGCCCCCGGGAGAAGGGCTCCAGCTTCGCCCAGGCCTGCAGCCATTGCTGACGGTCCGACGAGTTGTTCCCGCCCGCCAGCAGCCGGCCGAGACCCGAGCTGGATTCCCACGGCAGCAGGGAGGGGGGCACGTGCGCGTCGTCCAGCACACGTCCCTGAGCGGCATGTTGCGCCAGATGACGTCGGAGATAAGGGTGCGGCGGGATGCCGGGATCGTCGGGCACCAGCTCGGCGAGGGCCTCGGCCAGCCGGCGGTGGATCTCGGCATGCCGGTCGCCGCCCGGCCGCCGGTTCATTCGGCCGCGCCCGGGGCGAGGGGGTCTTCGGCGGCGTCGAGCGGGTCCGCACCGGGGGCGCCCGGGGTACCCGGTTCTTCGGCGGCGCCCAGCGGGTCCGCACCTGGGGTACCCGGGGCGAGGTGGGCCGGGGGGTCTCCGGCGGTGTCGGGCCCGTCCTCGGCGGCGTCGAGCAGGTCCGCGTCGAGGTCGCAGAGCACCTCGGCCACCGCTTCATGTGCCGGCCGGTAGACCCGCCGGTCATCCTCGTGATCGTGCGCGAGATAGCCGTTCAGGCGGCTCTTCAGCAGCTTTCCGATCATGTCGTCCCAGTCCGGTAACTGGCGGCCAAGGAACACCCGCCCCATCCGCGGCCAGATGTTCGACCAGGGGATTCCCGCCCCCGCGGCGAAGGCGGATGCCCGCAGAAGGGCCAGCGCCACGTCGGACGGCAGGCCGTCCCCCGCCACGAGCACGAGGTCGCGTCTGAGGAGCCCCGTCATTCCCCCCTGAAGCATCGCCAGCCACTCCGCCTGCCGCGCAACCGCCGCGGGGTCCTCGGTGGAACGCAGCTGCTCCCCGGCGAGACGGGCCGAGATGAAGGACGGCCACACCTCGGGTGCCACCATGGCTGCCGCCTCTTCGGCCGTATCGCGATGCCCGCCCTCGCAGATGAGTGCGTGCAGATACTGCTCGATGTCCTTCACGCTCCCCTTGCCGTCGGTCCGTTGCTCCTCGGCGGTGGGAAACGCGGCCTGCAGGGCCTCGCTGAGTCCCTGCTCCGCGTCGGGCAGCTCCACAGGGGAGTGGCTGAGCGGCAGGCTGGAGCGCACGCCGATGAGCAGGCGCAGGCCGGCAGGCATGAAGGGGGGAGGAGGGTCGCCGTCCTGCCGGGGGGCGGGTACCTGTCCGAGCTGCGGGGAACAGAACTCGCTGAGCGGGGCGAGGACGTCGTCGATGACGCGGGGGAGCTCGGCCGCCTCGTCGAGACCGTCGATGACCAGGGTGACCGGCTCGCTGCGGCCACGGAGGGTCTCGATGATCTGCTGCGTGCAGGTGACCACGGCATCCTCGGTCGATGCCGGCCGTCCGGGTTCGACCCCCAGAGCCCGCAGGATGTCCCGGGCCAGGTCTGCCGGGCCCCGGTGCCGCGCCAGAATCGCCCCGGTGATGGAACCGGGAGCGGGCACGGTGCCTTCCGCGGCCAGATCCACCGCGGTCTTGAAGACGGGTTCGTCCTGGAACGACGGATTGCTCAGCACCACCGCTCGGGCCAGTACGGCGGACTTGCCGCTGCCGGCGGTCCCGGTGATCAGCAGGACCCCCCGTGCACGCGCGGGGCTCAGGAACTCGGTGACACTGCGGTTGATGTCGTCACGCCCGCGGAAGTACCAGCCCGGATCGCTGTCCTGGGTACGTCCGGTGGCCCGGTCGAGCCAGTAGTCGGCGGCCGGAGTGCCGGCCTGCCGCAGCCCCCCTCCGACCGGATCGTGGCCGTAGCGGTAGCCCGGGTTGGGGATGCAGGGCGTCGGGGTGAGGATGCCGCTGCCGTCGACCACCCGGTGCAGACGGTGCTTCCTGATCGCCTCCTCGGTGCCCAGCCCGCGTTCGAACTCGGCCATGAGTTCGGCGACCGTGAGGTACGGGGTGGTGATGCCCGCGGTGGTGCGCAGCCGCTGAAGTGCGCCGCGCAGCAGCGTGGGGAACCGCCGCACCTGAACAGGCCTGTCGTGCCCGCATGTCACCAGGACATCGAGACTGCACTGGGTGCGACGCTCCGCGCGGATGTCCTCCAGTACGTCGTCGAGCTCGCTGCGGATCTTGCCCGCGTAACAGGTGTTGACGATCACAAGGACGTTGCGGACGTGCGAGTCGAGAGCGGCGGTGATGAGTTCCGTGGTGCGTACCGAGGTGTTGAGATGCCGTCCTTTGACGGAGCCGGGCAGCTTGAGGAAGTGGGTCCGCGCGCTGGAGACACCATGTCCGGTGATGAACATGACGAGCGCCTGACCCTCCATCTCCCGCACCTCGTGGTCACGCAGGAAGTCCTCGACGTCCTCACGCTTCTCCAGATCGGGGGGAGGGATCTGGCGGAAGGAGGAATCGGCCCCGGCCCCCTGGCCGGACCACCACTCCGCGACGACCTCCAGCTGCTCGTCGATCCCCTCCGTGAAGCTGTCGTTCCCGTCGCCGTAGTCACGCACCGCCAGGGTCAGCAGAGTCCGCTGTGATCCGGAATCCGCCTCGGTGTCCTGCGTTTGCGTGAACTCCCCCGTCCTGTTCTGCATCTCTTTAGTGTTTCAGGCATGACTGAGCAGCCGCAGACGAATCCGCCGGGCCGCGTCCCCGGCGGCCGTCCCCGTACGACTCCCGGACTGACCCCCGCCGTCACGCACGACGCCGTCGTTCTCGTACCGGGAATCATGGGCAGCGAGCTGTACGACACGAGCACCGGCAAGGTGCTCTGGGGCCTGGCACATCCCACGTGGCTGGCGAAGGCCTGGCTGACGAAGGGCGGGCTCGCGCCCCTGCATCTCACCGCCGAGGAACAGGCCGGGGACTACGGCCGGATCCAGGCGCGCAGGCTCCTGCAGATTCCGGCGTGGAGCCCGGTCCTGCGAGGCATCGAGCCGTACCACAGGATGACCGCGGCCATCGAGAACACGGTCGCCCATCCGGCCGCCGTCATGCCGTTCCCGTACGACTGGCGGCTGCCGGTCGAGGTCAACGCGCGACGGCTCGCGAGCGAGGCCCGTGATCACCTGGAGCAGTGGCGACAGCACCCGGCCCACGCGGAGGCACGCCTCCAGGCAGTGGACGAGCGCGAGGCCCGTCTCGTCTTCGTCGCCCACTCGATGGGCGGCCTCGTCACCTACGCGGCCCTCACCCTCGGCTTCGACAGCGATCTCGAAGCGGACACCCGAGGCGTCATGACGCTCGGTACGCCCTTTCGCGGTTCGGTCGTCGCGGCGAACATCCTGAACACGGCCCAGGGTGCCCCTTTGCCGCTGCCGCACAGCCGGCTCGCCGCCCTCGCCTCCGCGATGCCGGGCGTCCACGATCTCCTGCCCGGCTTCCTCTGCGTCGAGGACGGCCTCGACGTCCGTCGCCTGACCCCCTCCGACGTCGCTGCGCTGGGCGGCGACAAGGACTTGGCCAGAACATCCCAGGAGTTCTTCGACCTGCTCCGGGCGAAGCCGTTCCCGCACCACCGCCAGGTCGTCGGAATCCGTCAGGAGACCGTGCAGTCGATGCGGCTGGAGAACGGCACGGTCATCGCCTCCGAGTACTGCTTCCGGACCCACTCGGACGGCGAGCTGATGCGCGACCCGGACGGGGCCCCGCGCCGCTTCCAGGTCGGGGGCGACGGAACGGTCCACCGCGAATCGGCGGCCCTGACGCGTGCTGCGGTGCCCCTCGCTCTTCAGCACGGCGCCCTCGCCGCCGACAAGGCCGCGACGCGGGCCGTGGTCGACTTCCTCCTGGAGGACGAGCACTTGGGCCCCGACCAGGCAGACGACGGCCTCGGCCTGACGGTCCCCGACTATGTGGTGCCGAACACCGAATGGCTGGTGCGCATCACCGGTACGGACGATCCGTCGGGGATCGACTGCACCGTGACGGCGGTCGACGGGGGCTTCCAGCGGGAGGCCGGCCTCTACGCAGGTGACGACGATGCGCTCGAAGCGGAACTGGAGGTCCCCGACACCGGCCTGTACCGGGTCACGGTGGAGGCCGACTACCTCACTTCCCCGCTCACACAGCTGGTGTTCGCCGGTCCGGACGGTGTGACGCCGCTGGACGACTGACCCGACGGCGCCGGACAGGGACGTCGGCGGAGTCGGGGCGCCTTGACGGATGCGACGAACGGCGCCCACGCGGCGGCGCTCACGACGCGGCCATTGGCTGAGGTTGCAGGATCGGCGTCCACAGCAGGGGCACGGGCAGGATGACCCAATATTGCGGGACTCGACGGCGTTCGAGCGACTGGGCCCGCTCCAATCGTGCATTGACCTTTGCGTCTATTTCCTCGGGGAGATCCGGCGCACGTTCGACACGGAACAGCGCACGTGCGTAGCCATCCGTCTGAAGCAGGCCAGGGACAAAAACCGTGTGGTGCGAGTTGCGCTCGCCGACCCGATGGCGCCCGCCGGTGTTCGGAGCAGGTGTGGGAGGCAGGGGTTCTGCCGGGCCCTTTGATCAATGGGTGCGGTCGGGGGGCTACGAAGACGGTAGTGGGGGCGACGATTCCACGGATGGCGCAGGCGGCCGACAGGAAGGGTGAACGTCGCCAACGTGACCCAGGTCACCCCGTGGCCGTGCAGCAGTTCCATGGCCTTCCCCGTCAAGGAGGGGTGACAGGAAGGGGGGAGGGTGTGAATCTGGCAGCCAAGTGGGCAGCGGGCGCCGAGCGCGGCGGAGCCGAGTCGGTGGAGGAGGACTTCCATGGATTCGTCACCGTCCGGTCGGCCGCGCTGTTCCGGGGAGCACTCGTCCTGACGGGCAGCCGAGACGCGGCGGAGGATCTGGTGCAGGAGACCCTGGAGCGGGCCTGCCGCAAGTGGCGCACCATCAGTGCCAAGGATGCCCCGGAGGCGTACGTGCGACGGATCATGATCAATCTCGCCAACGACCGTTGGCGAAGGTTCCGGCGTACGGCTCAGCATCCGGTCGACGGCGACACGGCCGCGCCGGGAGACGAGTACGGACGGATCGACAGCCGGGACCAGTTGGTCCGTGCTCTTCAGCAACTGCCGATACGGATGCGGACAGTGGTGGTGCTGCGGTACTTCCACGATCTGTCCGACGCCGAGATAGCGGCCGACCTGAAGATCTTGCCGAGCACCGTCCGTTCCCAACTCGCCCGCGGCATCGACCGGCTCAGAGGCCAGTTCCCCGCACACTCCGCCCCTTCACCGCAGCAGCTCATGGAAGGAACGCGATGAGTCCGTACGAACCGCGGCCTTCCGGCTGCACACCATTTGAAGAGGAACTGATCGACGCCATGAAAAACTTCGCGCACTCCACCAACGCACCGGCCTTCGACACGGCCGGCATGGTCCACCGCACCCGCCGCAGGCGGACCACACTCATCGCCGGTTGCGCCGCCGCCCTGATGGTGGCAGGGGGCGGCACGGCGCTGGCCTCCATGACCGCCGGCTCCGAGACGTCGGCGAAGCCCGCCGCCACCACCGTCGACCACAACAGGGCCACCTTCCTGTTGGGCGGCCTCACGAAGGAGCCCATCGCGGTCGACCTCACGGGCATGGACCTGGCCACGGCCAAGGGACAGTTCATCAAGGCTCAGCTCAAGCTCGGCACCATCGTCAAGGTGACCAGCCCCGGCTGCAAGCCGACCTCAGTCGTCGAGGTCACTCCCCACAGCCCGAAGATCGTGAGCAGGGGCGACACGGTGAACGTGAAGCTCTGCGAGGGCTGATCGGGCACGTAGTCGGGTGAGGGCCCGTCCTGAGCGTGCGCGCGCGAGCCACTCAGGACGGTCCGAACCGCCGTATCGACGGCAGAAGCGCTCAAGTAGATCCAGTATCGGCCCGACGTCTTCAACGGCTGTCTCGCCGGCACCAACTTGGCCCTTGGACTGTGACCCTCATCGATACTGATCTGACCGGGGAAGAGGCAACCGCCGCAGGGATGCCCGACATGGGCTTCGGCCAGTCACATATCAACGAGCACGCTCAGCCCGCCCGGAGTTCGCGCGGGAACTCCGCATCTCACTCACCACCTTCGAACAATGGGCCGGAGGTCATCTGCGTGCCACAGCCGCACGTTGAGGGGGGTGGCCGGCAGTGCCTTTCTGCATCTCACCGTGTGGTGAGGTCCGCGTGGGGTTCCCGCGGGCCGCGCAGTGGCAGCGTCCGGCTGAAGACGAGGTTGGTGGTCGTGCTCCCGAACTCGGCCAGTGCGTCGACGACTTCCTCCAGATGGGCCATCGAGGTGGCCGCCACCTTCAGCACGTAACAGTCGTCGCCGGTGGTACGCAGGCACTCCAGAATTTCCGGACGCTCTTCGAGCAGCCGCCGCAACGGCTCGTGCCGGCTCCCCGGGTACTTCAGCCGGACGACCGCCAGGGCCACATATCCGGCCCGCTCCAGATCCACTTCCGCCCGGTATCCCGTGACGACTCCGGCCGCCTCCAGCCGCCGCACCCGTTCCGTCGTCGCAGACGCGCTCAGGTTCACCCGCCGGGCCAGCTCCGTGAAAGCGATCCTGCCGTCGCGCTGGAGCTCGTCGAGGATCGCCCAGTCGGTCGCATCAAGATTCTCGGCCATTCGAGCAGATTACCGGGGAATCCACGGGTGAACTGCGCCCGGACAGGCAGGAATCCCTTCTGCCGGGCGGTACGGCCTGGCTAGGCTCGTCCCTGTGAAGATCGGAGTGAACGTCCTCAATTTCGGACCCGGCACCGACCCCGGAGTCCTGCACGACTGGGCCCGGACCGTGGAGGGCCTGGGCTTCGACCTGCTGATGGTCTCCGACCACATCGCGATCACGCCCGATGTCGCCGAGCAGTATCCGGCCCCCTTCTACGAGCCCTTCACCACCCTTTCCTGGCTTGCCGGCCTCACCACCCGGATCCGCCTCGGTACGACGGTCCTCATCGCCCCCTACCGGCACCCGCTGCTCACCGCCCGGATGGCGGCCAACCTGAACGCCCTCAGCGGCGGCCGGCTGGTCCTCGGCGTGGGAGTGGGCTGGGCGCGGCAGGAGTTCGCCGCCCTCGGCATCCCCTTCGAGCAGCGGGGGCGGCTGACCGACACCGCCCTGCGGGACATGCGGGCGGCCTGGGCCGACAAGGCCGCGTACGGGGACTCGGAGATCCCGGTATGGGTCGGCGGCAACAGCGACGCGGGCATACGCCGGGCCGTGCGGCTCGGTGACGCCTGGCACCCGCTGCGCTGCACGATGCCCTGGCTGCGGGAAGCCGCGGACCGGCTGAAGTCGACCGCGCACGAAGAGAGCCTGCCGGTGCCCGCCTTCGCTCCCCGGATCGTGCTCCGGCCCACACCTGCCCCGGTCGACGGCCCGCAACGCCTCGCCGGCGAAGGGACGATCGACCAGATCATGGACGACCTCGACCAACTGCGGCTGCTGGGCGCCGACACGGTCGTCCTCGACACGTACAACGGCGACCCCCGCGAGACCATGCGTCCGCAGCCGGCCCAGCAGGCCCTCGCCACGGTGGCCGCGCACCTGAACCTGAAGGAGCAGTAATGACCACGCCCGAAGACCACACCCTCCTCAGGCGCGCCATCGCCCTCGCGGCCGAGGCACGCGAAAGCGGCAACCCGCCGTTCGGCTCGCTGCTGGCAGCCCCGGACGGGACGGTTCTGGCGGAGGACCGCAACACGACGCTCACCGACCGGGACATCACCGCGCACCCGGAACTGAAGCTCGCACGATGGGCGGCGAGAGAGCTGGACGCGGCCACGGCGGCGGCCACCACGATGTACACCAGCTGCCAGGCCTGCTCGATGTGTGAGGCGGCCATCCAGCAGGCGGGGCTGCGCCGCGTGGTGTTCGCCCTGTCGAGCGAACAGCTTCTGGACATCAGGCCGGGCAACGGCCGCCCGCCCGTGCCGCAGGAGGGACCGGCGCTGCTGGAGGAGGTGCGGGCGGTGATGCAGCCGTACTACGCCTGACCTCTGCGTTTCCGGCAGGTCAGGGCGCCTTGACGGCCTCGACGAACGGCGCCCAGGCGGCCGCGTTCACGATGAGTACGGGGCCGTGGGGGCGCTTGGAGTCGCGTACGGGGACGAGGCCGGGGTGGCCTTCGGCGACTTCGAGGCAGTCGCCGCCATTGGCGTTGCTGTAACTACTCCTCCGCCAGTTTGCGCCGTACAAGATGCTTGGGGAGCGCACCATTTCGATAGTCCTCTGTCGCTGCTTCGAGCACTGCCAGGGATGAGTCCGGCGACTCGGCGGCGGCCCTGAGCAGATCGTAGGACCTCCGATACTGCTTGACGATCCCCGGATCGTCGATCGTGTTCCCGTGGTACTGCCCTTCGGTGTAGAAGAGCGGAGGCGCGTCCGCGTAGTCCAGCAGCATGGCGTTGTTGTACATGAGGGCGTGAGCCCCAGTGTTCCACGGGACGATCTGTAGAATGATCCGTCCGCTTCTGGTGAGAGCGGCCACATGTTCAAGCTGTTCAGCCATCTGCGGCGGCTGCAGGACCGGCTGCCAGAGCAGGGTCTCGGGGATGACGATCCAGTACTCCGGATTGCCCTGGTCCAGGAGATGTTGGGCCCGTTGCAGCCTGGATTGGACCATTACCTCCGTCTCTTCGGTAAGACCCGGCACGCGTTCGGCCCGGAACAGCTCGCGAATGTACGCCTCCGTTTGCACCAGGCCGGGGATGACGGTGGGCGACCACTGCCCGATCGTCACCGCCTGGTTCTCCGTCTCCAGCACGCGCTCGAAGTACTGGGCATGGCCCTTGCGGCGCGCTTCTCGTACGTCTTCACAACGCCGCTGGAAGAACCCGTCCGTCCCCAGCACCCGGTCCACATGCTGCGCCAGTTCCACCGGCATCCGGCGATGGCCGTGCTCGATCTCGCTGAGGTACGTGATGCCGTAGAAGCTGCCCTCGACCAGCTTCTCCAGGGTCAGGCCCGCTTCTTCCCTCTTGAAGCGCAGCTCCTTCCCGTAGAACTGCGGGACTCCCGCCGATCCGTCGATCTCCTTGCGTGTGGCCACCCTGCCGACCGCCTTTCGCGCTGTGCTCTGTGGAGCGGGAACCCCTTTCACGGTAGAGGCCCGTGCGGCAGCGTGTGAGGTGTTCGTCACAGTCAGCAACGAAAGGTGTACGGGTCCTCATGGACGACTCGCAGCACGTCACGTACGACATCGGCGCGGAGATCGACGCCCTCCGTGCCGCGCTCACCGCGCACGGCATCACGCTCCCCTCGCTCGGCGTCGACCCCCTGACCCTCGCCGCACGCACGACGCGGCCACCGCTGATCGCGCTCGGCAACTGCAACACGGCCACCGCGCGGCGGCTGGCCGAGGCGTTGCGGCCGGCGGCCGACGGATGACCGTGTTGCCGCTCGCGGTCGACCTGCCGGCCGTGCCGAAGGCCGTACCGGAGGTGCGGCGGATACTGCGTGCATGGTTCGCAGGCGCGGATACGACCGATCTGACGCTCTGTGTCGGTGAGTTGCTGACGAACGTGATTGTGCATCTTGGTGAGGGGACCCCCGTCACGCTCCGGGTGAGTGGCACGCACACCGGCCGCGTCCGCGCCGAACTGAGCGACCCCACTCCCGGCGTCTGGCCGGCGCTCCGGTCGGCCGGCACCGGTGACGAATCCGGGCGCGGGCTGCTCCTCGTGGACGCGCTGGCGCTGCGGTGGGGCGTGGAGCAGGGGCCGTACCGCAAGAAGGTGTGGTGCGAGTTGCGAGCACCCGTCCTTCTTACGGACGCCCATGCATGCTCACTTCACATGGAGTTCAGCGAAAGGCTGCCCGATCGCACCGACAACTGTGCCCGGGCAGACCTTGCTGTCCGATCCCCCGCGGAGTTAGGCAGAGGGGCACACCGCAGCAGGTAGAGAGGTACGCACGTGACTCGCACGCACGACCATGCACGGAAACCCGTCCCTGTGGAGAGCGGCAGCAAGCCGGTGCGCCGTGTCGACGCGGTCACTCCGGTGCTCGGGGGAGGTCGCGGGAGCCGGTCCGCGG
Organism: Streptomyces sp. NPDC002809; assembly: GCF_040295435.1. Taxonomy (NCBI): domain Bacteria; kingdom Bacillati; phylum Actinomycetota; class Actinomycetes; order Kitasatosporales; family Streptomycetaceae; genus Streptomyces; species Streptomyces sp. NPDC002809. The sequence continues at coordinate 70,417 of NZ_JBEOVJ010000012.1, read as the reverse complement.
AAGAGGTCCGGGCTCTGCAACGTACCCTCGGCAACACCACCACCTTCCGCCTGCTCCAGCAGGACGCGCATCAACAGGGCGCGTACCGGCATCACGGCCACTGCGATCCGCAGCCTGCCCGGGAGACCACGGTCCAGCGCATCCAGGACGTGTCGGCGGAGGGCTTCACCACCGCTCACACGGGCGACGACCGGGGGCCTCACTTCCTGTCCCAGAGCCTGGAGCCCAGGGCGGTCATCGGCGGCGGGTGGACCGACGAGCCGGTCGACATCAGGCAGCGCGTCCGCTACGCCTCCGAGCGGGTGGACCCGGCAATGGCCGGGCTGCGTGTCGCCGACGACGGCACCCTGGCCGTCCACGATGTGCCCGAGCCGAAGGAGTTCTACGCGACTCAGGAGGTGGTGGCCCGCGCCAACGATGCGCTGGCGCAGGTCAACAGCCCGCTGCGGCTGGGAAGTCAGGGGCGGTCCTTGACTATCGGTCAGGGGGCGGCGTTGCAAAGGGTGCAGCCCGTCCTCGCGCAGGAGCCCATGCAGGAGCCCACCGACGCGTTCGTGAACCTGGTCAGGAGTACCTGCATCACGCTGGCCTGCAAGTTGATCGGTTCCCAGCACGACAAGCGGTCCGGGGTCCGCCTCGCCGATGGAACCGGGTTCGACATCAACCCCAACGCCACCTCCGACCCCCGGGTGCAGAACCTGGCCGGGCGGATCGCGCAGACCCACGACGGCGGGCTGACCCCGGAAGCGGCGCTGACAGCGGCTGGTGACCTGGCGAGCAGGGCTGGGCTGGACGACCTCGGCCTCTCCTACGGCGAGGCGATCCGCGACGGTGGGCGACGAGGGACGGCCGAGACCCTCGGAATCAACGAGTTCGCCACGCCCGACGTCGGCGAGGGCTACGGCATCTTCAGCATGAACGCGCTGACGGAGCTGGACCATGCAGTGGCGCCGCCGCAGGACCGCGGCGAGGACGTCTGGGGCTACCACTTCGCAGCGGTGGTGGCGTCGTCCCTCGACGGCAGTTGCCGGGTGACGCTGGAGAACTACGCGCGGAACGAGTTCGATACCGTCCTGCGGGAGCAGGTGTTCCAGACCCTCTACCAGGAGGCCATGGGCAAGAAGAGCTGGATGACCAACCTGGTGGACCTGGAAGACGGGGACGACCTGATGAAGCTCAAGGACAAGTTCGACAAGGTCGCGAGAGTGCTGTGCAACTCCGCTGCCATGAAAGAGACGTTGGGCAGGCCTCGCAGCAGGCTGCAGAACGACTTCAACCAGCACACCGGCACCACCTGGTTCTTCCGCGTCTACGGCGGCGGCCCTGGCGAGAGCTTCCATGAGCAGCAGCACGGCTCAGGCTTCTTCAACAACCCGATGACCCTCCGCGTGCGCGCCCCTGCGCCCCCTCAATGATCCGTCGTGCGGTCCCTCCGTGACCCGTCGTGGGTCCGGAGGCCGCAGTCCTGTGGGCGGCCGACTACCGGCGCCACCGCGAAACCCTCGTTCGCGACGCGGCCGACCTCGGCAAGCGGACGGGACCGACCAGATCATCGGGCTCTACCGGCGCACGTGGGAACACTCGGCCGCGACGATCGGTGAGGAATCCCGGGCGGCCTACTGCGCGAGGATCGAGCAAGCCGGCCAGGTCGGCCGTGCCGCTCAGGGATAGAAGCTGTGCGCTGTCCCACGAGACTTGACGCGCGTGCGGCGTGCGGCCGGTAGTGGGTGCTGATGAGCCCTGAGCCCGCGAGAGAGACCGTCAGCGCAGCTTCAGCTGTTCGCGAAGCCGCTTCATGTGGGCCTGGAGGTCGCGCTCGATGCCGGGTGCCCCGGCGGACGCCGAATCGGTTTCGGGGCGCTGAGCGGGCTGGCGGCAGGGGCCGCACAGTCCGTCGCGGAACGCTTCGGGCTTGCCGGGGGCGCCGCAGTCGGTGCATTCGGCCATCAGGCGGGGTGTTGAAGTGCCGGGCGGTGCGGGGGCCGGGGCGGCGGGCTGCTGGGGCGGGAGCTTGGTGACGAGGCGCTTGCGGACGAAGCCGAGGGGCGAGTCGACGACCGCGGGCAGCCCGGCAGTGACGGTGTGGACGAGGTAGTCGGCGTCCACACCGCGTGCGAACCATTCGGCGGCCAGCTCCTCCAGCTCGCGGCAGTCGTCCTCGGAGAGCCCCAGGCGCTTGTCGGCGGGGCCCAGCCGGGTCAGGGCGAGGTAGGCAGGTGACGAGCCTCCCGGCGTAGTGGGCTGTGGCTGCCCGGTGCGCTGGGGAGGTACGACGGGAGCGGGCGTGGCGGGCTCGGCGGGCTTTTCGGGTGCGGCAGGGGGTGTGGGCTCGGCCGGGACCCACGGCGGCGGGGGCTTGGCGGACGTGATCACTGGTTGCGGCAGGCGGTGGGTTGCCTCGGTGGTGAGGAAGGTGTTCCACCACTCGTTGTCGCGGGCGGTCCGCGACCAGAAGGTGCGGGTGACCCAGCGGAGGTTGTCGCCGTCACCGACCGCGCACCGCGCCTGGCGCAGGTGACCGGCCACGCCCAGGGCCCGCAGGGCGCTGCCGACGGCCATCTGCCCGTATAGGGGCTGGCACTTGGCGAGCGACTTGATGTTCATCGCCGCGCCCTCGGGGAGCGTGTCGACGTACCGGGCGATGTACCGCTCCCGCTCCGGCAGGAACGCGAAGTCGTCGGCGCGGGGCGGGATCTGGTCCGGGACGGAACGCTTGCCGTAGCCGGGGCTGGCCTTCGGGCACGGAGCCGGGACTGCGGGCGTCGGCAGGGCAGGACTAAAGTTCTGGATAGCCACGAGATCGCCTTTCTGGGTTGCGATCTTGGGGTGAGACCCCGGCCGGTGCATCAACACCGCGTCGGGGTCGTTACGTTGGGGGCACCGTAGGCAGCCGCGACGCTGCGCCGCAAGTCGGTCAGAAACGGTCATACTTGCTCGCCGTTACGGGTCAGGGAGGTGGGGGAGGTTTCCCCAACCACCTTCTTTTACCTACCGGTTGTCAGGCATCGCTCGAATCTCGAAACCCGGACCTCGACGCTCGGAACCCGAGACCCGAGACCCGGCCCGAACCCCTGTCACGTACCCACCAAAGAGTGAACAGGGCCTCCCGAAGCTCGAATCCCGAAGCTCGAACCCCAGGATTGCGGTCTCCCAGCAGCTTGCGACCAGGCCGACAGGATGAGGCCGACAACAACGGGGGTGGCACCGACTGCTGGGTGGCAGTCGGTCGTCAGACGCCCCCATCGCCTCGTCGTTGCCTGGAAGTATCCAACTTGCCGTCACCACAGCGAGGTTGGCACGGGCCAACGAGTTCAACCTCAGTAGTTCAGCACTATGGACTCACATTGCCGGTCTCAGCGTCTACGTAAACCTCATAGGGGTCCGACTCATCAACAGTTATGGATACTGCCCATTGAGCCCGCCACTCACCATTTTTCTGAACCGCGGCGAGCCTGCCTGCCTCGATTTTTGCCCCAGAACCTTTCGGGAGTGTTTCCTTCACGATGGATTCCGCCTGGTCACGGTTCACTCGACGAGGAGGGAGAGGTACGGACAACGGACCACGTTGAACGTTCAGCTGTGAAACTCTACCAGCGCGGTTGATCTGGACATCAAGGCGCATGGGCATGAGTACACCGCCTTCGACCTTTCGCCAACTGACAAGCCAACCGAACTCTGCCCCATCCCCGACGGGGTATGACTCGTAATCGCTTCCCTTTAGGGCCCATTCGTAGTGTTCATTTGCGTAGCGTTGTGCAATCACGTACGCGTCATCGGAATCCTTTGGATCTCCGGCTGTATCGACTACAGGGAAGCTCCCTGGGCCCGGGACACTGGAGCTTTCCAGGCTGACGTTGAAGTTGGCTTTATCCGGCCAGCTCAAGGTGGCCGAACCGTCGGGCAGAGCGATAAGCAGAGTTTCAGAGCCGCCCTCGTATCCGGGCTGCACCTGCACATTCACCGGAGAATACCGGTCGTTGAACGCCTCGTTGAGTGCCGCTCGCGCAGCATCCTTCTCACCGCCTCCTGCAATCTGAAGGCTGGTGGAATCGACAGCGATTGGGGTGATGGCAAGATTCCATACGAATGTGCAGACAGTCAGTGCACATATACTGGTAACAATAAGCGGTTTTGCGCCATGATTCCATGGTGCAATTTCCGAACCTTGCATTTTGAGCACAGCGTAGCCCATGCCTGCACCCAGGAACACCCCAATAGTATTCATCTGCGCGTCACTGCTGTCGCAGTTGCGGCTGATCCAGGGGATGGTTGCCTGCGACAACTCCACCACTGCTGGAGCCATTACTCCGCACGCAATAATGGGGGGAATGCGCCGAAATGCCAGAACTGAAAAGAGTCCGAGGGGTACACACATGGCTGCATTGAGCAGTCCCTGTTCCGTTCTGAATGGCTCCCCAATGTCCTTGTTGACGGTGCAAACGTGGCTTGCCCCGCCGCCGCCCGGAATGAAGACAGTCACCCCTATGGCTATCGCCAGGCAGAAAATGAATGCGGCGATCGCATAGGACGGAAGCTCGTGCTTGCGGGTGACCCAATAGGTCAATATTCCGCAGGCGAGCGAGATGGCAAGGAGAGCGAAGAGGAAGATTTCCCGATCTTGGAAAACGGCATTCAGCATGGAACCGGATATCTTTCGAGCGTAACGAACTCCTCACGCCCTGCAGGCAGGGCGTGAGGAGCGGGTCGGATATTTCGTGTCAGCAGTATTGTGAGACCGGAGTCTGGAAGTTCCCCTGACCGCTTACGTTCATTATCCCGACGGTTGCCCTGCACTTGAATACGTCACCGGTGCGTGTCCAAGTCTTTGTCTTTTCAGTGCCAGATGACTGAGTGAAAGTGGAACCCCAGTACGTGGTGCCGGCGTACGTGTATCCCAGTTTTGCAGTGATGGACGATCCGCTGGTCTTCTTGTACCGGGTAGTTATTACCGTATTTCCGGAACCGTTCACCGTCTTGCTGTGGAAAACGGCACCGCTTGAAAGGGACGTGCACACGGAGCCGTATCCGAAGTTACCGTCCCCGGGGCATCCTGCAGTCTGGACCGACACGCCGCCCTCCTCAGCGGCGGTTGCACTGCCTGCTGCACCGAGAACCATGAGCAGAGCAGGGATCATTGCGAGAGAACGTGCAGATCTATGCATTTAAATTCCTTCCGTGATTCTTTCCGGGGTTTCGCGATGGGGCATCTTTCGAGCATGACGAATTGACCGCATGCGGGAATTTCGCCTGTCGATAGAGGTCATTAGCGACTATTCGAATTTTCGTAATGATCATAATTTACACATCTTCTTCACGCAAGGATCAATTTTCGATGACTGTAAATGTGTTGCGAGATTTAACGTGAATGGGGCATAAAGGGCCGGGTTGGGTTCGTTTTCAGACAAAAATCCTTGATGGTTCCGGTGGACCGAGTCCTTCCGGCCTCACGTTGATACGTGAGGAAGGGCGAGGGTGGCCTTCACGATGTCGGTGATCCGGTTGGTGCTGCAGCGGATCTCCCGCAGGAGGTTCCAGCCCTTGAGGGCCGCCATGGCCTGCTCGCCGAGGCAGCGGATCTTGGCGTGGCTGCTGTTGTGACGGCGCTTCCATCTCTTCGGGCGGCGGCCCCGGAATGTGACCCGGACGGGTCCGCCGACGCCTTGTTCCGCCTTGTTCGCCCCAGGCCGCGCGCACCACGGCATCATCGAAGCGCTCACCCAAGCCGGCATCCGGATGTGGGCCGACAAGGGCTATCAGGGAGCTCAGGCGGCGATTCGGGTGTCTTGCCGGGGCCGCTGGAGCATGCTCCCAGCCGGATAGCAGGCGGTGAACTCCTCCCACGCCAGGATCCGAGCAGTCGGAGAACAGGCCAACGCCACCCTGAAGAGCTGGCGGCTCCTGCGCGAACTCCGTTGCAGCACCACCCACATCACCGACATCGGCAAGGCTCTCCTGGCCTTGAACCTCGCCACGGCAGTCTGAGATTGCTGCGGCCGGATGCATGGACAAGGGCAGCGCCACCGTCAACGACAGCAAGAGAGACCGCTCATCGTGACAGTCGTCAGAGTCACCTACGACAAGACCGTCAACGCAGCGTACCTATACCTCACCGAACCGCAGGCCCGCGTGAAGTCCGCGCGCATGTATCCCTGCGATCCAGTGGACGTCGACGGCATGATCAACCTCGACTTCGACGAGCAGGGCCGCCTCATCGGCATCGAGGTATTGGCGGCCAGTTCGAAACTGCCCGAGTACCTGCTCCAGTCCGCGGAGCGACTTGACACCGAAGGTGCATGACCAGCCGAGGACCATGCTCGCGGCGAACAGGTTGGAACGGGCTCAATGAGATCTTGGTGTGAGCTCTGAACGGCCGATGAGCCGACGCCTTATGTGCCCCCGGTCGTTGCGCAGACCCGCCCCCTATCGCGGCGGCAACGGCGGCCGCCGCCTGTCCGGAGCCGTGTCATAAGTAGGCGGCGTAGCCGGCGGGTGCGCGTCCAACAAATCCAACGCAACCCGCACCGCGTCGTCCAGCACCGCATGCCGCCCCTCCGCCCAGTCCAGCGGCGTACGCAGCGCCTCCAGGTCCGGTTCGACGCCGTGGTTCTCGACCGACCAGCCGTACGTGTCGAACCAGGCGGCGTTCATCGGGACCGTGATCACTGTGCCGTCGCCCAGGCGGTGGCGGCCCGTCATGCCGACGACCCCGCCCCAGGTGCGCTGGCCCACCACCGGGCCGAGCTTCAGCAGGCGGAACGCGGCGGTGATCATGTCGCCGTCGGAGGATGTCGCCTCGTCGGCCAGCGCGACCACCGGGCCTCGGGGGGCGTTGGAGGCGTACGAGACGGGTTGGGCGTCTCGGGTGAGGTCCCAGCCGAGGATCGTGCGGGTGAGTTTTTCGACGACGAGTTCGCTGATGTGGCCGCCCGCGTTGCCGCGTACGTCGACGATCAGGGCCGGGCGGGAGACCTCCAGGCGGAGGTCGCGGTTGAACTGGGCCCAGCCGGAGCCGCCCATGTCGGGGATGTGGAGGTAGCCGCAGCGGCCGCCGCTCAGGTCGCGTACGACTTCGCGGCGTTTGGCGACCCAGTCCTGGTAGCGCAGGGGGCGTTCGTCGACCAGGGGGACGATCGCGACGCGGCGGGAGCGGCCGCCGCCCTCGGCGGGGCGGAACGTCAGCTCGACCGTGGTGCCGCCCGCCGCTGAGAGCAGGGGGTAGGGGCCGGTGACCGGGTCGACCGGGCGGCCGTCGATGTGGGTGAGGACCGCGCCCTCGCGGATGCCCGTACCGGCCAGCGGGGAGCGGGCCTTGGAGTCCGAGGAGTCGCCGGGCAGGATGCGCAGGAGGGTCCAGTCGCCGTCCCGGCACGTGAAGTTGGCGCCGAGCAGACCGATCGCCCGCTGGTAGTGCGGGGGGCCCTCGTTGCGGCGGGCGGGGGAGACGTAGGCGTGGGACGTGCCCAGTTCGCCCAGGACTTCGCGGAGGAGGTCGGCGAACTCGTCCGGGGTGGAGACGCGTTCTACCAGGGGGCGGTACTGGTCGAGGATCGCCGGCCAGTCGATGCCGCACATGTCCGGCTCCCAGAAGTAGGAGCGGATGAGGCGGCCGGCCTCGGCGTACGCCCCTCGCCACTCCGCCGGCGGGTCGGCCTCGTGAAGGATGCGGCGCAGGTCGATGTAGACCGTGGAGTCGTTGTCGCCGGGCTCGGTCGCGGGGACGGCGCGGAGCTCGCCGTCGTCCATGACGACGAGGCGGGAGGCGTCGCCGCTGACGGCGAACCAGTCGAGGTGGTCGACGAGTTCGGTCTTCTTCGCCTTGGCGATGTTGAAGTACTCCAGCGTCGGGCGGCCCGACATGTCCGCCGGGTTGGCGAACGTCTCGCCGAGCGCACCGGAGATCGGCCAGCGCAGCCAGACCAGGCCGCCGCCGCTGACCGGGTACAGCGCCGAGTACTTGGAGGCGGAGACCGGGAACGGCGTGACCCGGCTCTCCAGGCCCTCGAACTCGACGGAGACCGTGGAGCCCTCGGCCGTCTCCGCCTCGTCGGAGTCCAGTGGGTCGAGGCCGCCCGCGGCGGGACGCCCGTCGGGGGAGAGGGCGAATGGGGAGGGGGTCGCCGAGGAGAGCGGAACCAGGTACGGGCGGCAGCCGAGCGGGAAGGAGAGGTCGCCGGTGTGGACGTCGTACACCGGGTCGAAGCCGCGCCAGGAGAGGAAGGCGAGATAGCGGCCGTCGCCCGTGAAGACGGGGTTCTCGTCCTCGAAGCGGCCGTTGGTGACATCGACGATCGTGGGGGCGCCGGGGCCCTGGATACGGGCCAGCTTGATCTTGCGCAGCGAGCGGCCGATGCCCGGGTGCGACCAGGTCAGCCAGGCGCCGTCCGGGGAGAACGCCAGATCGCGGACCGGGCCGTTGACGGAGCGGATCAGTTCGGTGGGCTCGCCGGTGGACGTCTCCTCGTCGGTGTCCAGGAGGAGCAGCCGGCCGTCGTGCGTGGCGATCGCGAGGCGTTCGCCGTCGGCGTCGGCGATCAGCTCCTGGACCCGGCCGAGCAGGCCGGAGGCGAGCCGCAGCTGTGGGCGGTCGCCGCTGGCGCGCGGCAGGTAGGCGATCTCGATCGCGTCCTCGCCGTCCGCGTCGGTGACGTACGCGACCTTGCCGCCGCTGCCCAGCATCTCCGGCAGCCGGACGCGGACGCCCGGGGTGTCCGAGATGGTGCGGGCGGGGCCGTCGCGGTGGGTGAGCCAGTACAGGCTGCCGCGTACCGCGACGGCGCTGGCGCGGCCGGTCTCGTCCACGGAGAGGGAGTCGATGTTGCTGGCGGCCGGTACCTGGTACGTACGACGCCCCGCGCGTGGGCCGCCGAGGCGGACCTCCAGCTTCCGGGGCACGGCATCGGGGGACTCCAGGTCGTCGACCAGCCACACCTCGCCCGCGCACTGGTAGACGACCCGCCGCCCGTCGCTGGAGGCGTGCCGGGCGTAGAACGCGTCGTGGTCCGTGTGCCGGCGCAGATCGGTGCCGTCGGGCAGGCAGGAGTAGAGGTTGCCGACGCCCTCGTGGTCGGAGAGGAAGGCGATGCGGCCGCCGACGAACATCGGGGAGTCGAGGTGCCCGCCGATGTCCGGGAGCAGCCGCTCGCCGTGCAGCCACAGCCGGCCGGTCGCGCCGCCCCGGTACCGCTTCCAGGCGGCCGGCTCGTGCGGCGGCTTTCCGGTGAGCAGCAGGGTGCGGCGCTCGCCGTCGATGTCGGCGACGGCGATGTCCGAGACCGGGCCCCAGGGGAGTCGGCCGCCGGGGCTGCCGTCCGTGGGCACGCTGTAGGCCCAGGAGAAGTACGAGAACGGCTGCCGGTGCGAGGACACGGCGAGGATCTGCGCGGTGTCCCCGGGGTCGGAGGTCCAGCCGCAGACGCGGGCGTCGGTCGATCCCCAGTAGGTGAGCCGGCGGGCCGGGCCACCGGCGACGGGCGCCAGATGGATCTCCGGGTCGAGGCTGCGCCAGGTCGTGTAGGCGATCCGGGTCCCGTCGGGGGAGAAGCGTGGATGGCTGACCCTGGTGCGGTCGACGGTCACACGCCAGGCGCGTCCCGGCACCTCGCCCTCGGGGACGAGGGGGGCCACCCAGAGATCGTCCTCGGCGGCGAAGCAGAGCAGATCGTCGTGGAGGTGCGGGAACCGGAGATACGAGACGTCGTCACTCACCCCCCAATGCTTTCCGTGCGAGGGGGGTGCGGCAACTTGTGGTGCGGAACACAAGCGAAACGATTTCGTTTCGCTGGGTGTGCGGGGTACCGTCGATGTGTACGAAACAGTTTCGTTCGATTGGCTGACGTACGGACCACCCGAGCTCAGGGAACAGGAGGTCGACCCATGGCACGCACACGGCTCACGCCCGAGCGTGAGAGCGAGCTGTACGCCGCCGTGCTCGACCTGCTCCGCGAGGTCGGCTACGACGCGCTCACGATGGACGCCGTCGCCGCTCGTACCCGTTCCAGCAAGGCCACCCTCTACCGCCAGTGGGGGAGCAAGCCCGAGCTCGTCGTCACGGCCATGCGGCACAACAAGCCCGTATCCCTCAGCGATGTCGACACCGGCTCGCTGCGCGGTGACTTCCACGCCGTCCTGGGCCGCAGTGACGACTGTCAGATGGAGAAGGACTCCGCGCTGATGCGGGGCCTGAGCCATGCCGTCCATGAGAACCCCGATCTCCTGCAGGCCCTGCGCGAGCTGCTGATCGAACCGGAGATGACCGGTCTCGACCTGCTGCTCCGACGAGCCGTGGACCGAGGGGAAGTGCGTCCGGACAATCCGGCGCTGAAGTACCTGCCTCACATGCTGATCGGCGCGTTCGCCGCTCGGCAGCTGGTCGAGGACCGCCCGGTGGATCAGGCGTTCCTCTCCGACTACGTCGACTCCGTGATTCTCCCCGCTCTCGGAGTCTGACAGCCGTCCCCGCCGTCCCCACGGCATACGTACGGCCCCCTCCCCAAGCCCCACCTGACACGCCGCTCTCGTCGTCGGGGTGGTTCCTCACGCCCATTTCCACTCAACGACCCGACCGGGAGTACGCCTCCGTGGCCACATTCCTCTACAAACTCGGACGGCTCGCCTTCCGGCGCCGCCGCTATGTCGCCCTGATCTGGGTGGCACTGCTGGCACTCGCCGGATTCGGCGCGGCCACCGCGTCCACCGCCACCTCCAGCTCCTTCTCGATCCCGGGTACGGAGGCGCAGAAGGCCTTCGACCTGCTGGAACAGAGGTTCCCCGCCGCCAGCGCCGACGGCGCGACCGCGCGCATCGTCTTCAAGGCCCCCGAGGGCGAGAAGATGACGGACCCGGCCAACAAGGCCGAGGTCAAAAAGATCACCGGTGAGCTGAAGTCCGGCTCGGACCAGATCGCCTCGGTCGTCGACCCGTATGCGGGAAAGGCCGTCTCCAAGGACGGTTCGACCGCGTACATCTCGGTGACGTACGAGGTCAACTCGATGGAGCTGACCGACGCGACCCGGGAGGCCCTGGAGGACTCGGGCGAGGCGGCGCAGAAGAGCGGGATGACCGTGGAGATCGGCGGTGACGCGCTCCAGGTGATGCCGGAGACCGGTGCCACCGAGGTCGTCGGCATCGCGCTGGCCGCGGTGGTCCTGGTCATCACCTTCGGCTCGCTCATCGCGGCGGGGCTGCCGCTGCTCACCGCCCTGATCGGTGTCGGCATCGGCGTCTCGTCGATCACCGCGCTGGCCAATGTGCTGGACCTGGGCTCCACCACCTCGACCCTCGCCATGATGATCGGCCTCGCGGTCGGCATCGACTACGCGCTCTTCATCGTCTCCCGCTACCGTGCCGAACTGGCCGAGGGCCGGGAGCGCGAGGAAGCGGCCGGACGTGCGGTCGGCACCGCGGGTTCCGCGGTCGTCTTCGCCGGGCTCACCGTCGTCATCGCCCTGGTCGGTCTCGCGGTCGTCAACATCCCGATGCTGTCGAAGATGGGCTTCGCCGCGGCCGGCACGGTCGCGATCGCCGTCCTCATCGCCCTCACCCTCGTCCCGGCCATGCTGGGCTTCGTGGGCAAGCGGATCATGGGACGCAAGGCGCGCCAGGCCGCCGAGGCGGAGAACAAGCCCGACGCCAAGCCGAACATGGGCACCCGCTGGGCGCGGTTCGTGCTGCGCAAGCCGGTGTGGGTGCTGCTGGTCGGTGTGATCGGCCTGGGCACGATCGCCGTACCGGCCGCGTCGCTGGAGATGGGCCTGCCGGACGACGGCTCCCAGCCCACCAGCACCACCCAGCGCCGCGCCTACGACCTGCTCTCCGAGGGCTTCGGCCCCGGTTTCAACGGCTCGCTGCTGGTCGTCGTCGACACGGCGGGCAGCTCCGACGGCAAGACCGCCGCCAAGCAGGTCGGTGACGAGATCTCCGGCATGAAGGGTGTCGTCGCCGTCACCCCGGCCACCTTCAACAAGGCCGGCGACGCGGCGATGATCACCGTCGTCCCGAAGGACCGGCCGAGCTCCGTCGAGACGGAGAACGTGGTCCACGCGATCCGTGACGCGGGCAAGGACATCAAGTCCGACACCGGCGCCGAGGTGCTGGTCACCGGCGCCACCGCGATGAACATCGACTTCTCGCAGAAGATGAACGACGCGCTGCTGCCGTACCTGGCGCTCGTCGTCGGCCTCGCCTTCCTGCTGCTGATGGTCGTCTTCCGGTCGATCCTGGTGCCGCTGAAGGCTGCGCTCGGCTTCCTGCTCTCGGTCGTCGCGGCCCTGGGCGCGGTCGTCGCGGTCTTCCAGTGGGGCTGGCTCGGCGGACTGTTCGGGGTCGAGCAGACCGGTCCGATCATGTCGATGATGCCGATCTTCATGGTGGGTGTCGTCTTCGGTCTCGCGATGGACTACGAGGTCTTCCTCGTGACCCGGATGCGTGAGGCGTACGTGCACGGCGAGAAGCCCGGCCAGGCCGTCGTCACCGGCTTCAAGCACGGGGCCAGGGTCGTCACGGCCGCGGCCGTGATCATGATGGCGGTCTTCTCCGGATTCATCGGCTCCAGCGAGTCGATGATCAAGATGATCGGCTTCTCGCTCGCCATCGCCGTCTTCTTCGACGCGTTCGTCGTCCGCATGGCCATCGTGCCCGCGGTCCTCGCCCTGCTCGGGAAGCGTGCCTGGTGGCTGCCGCGCTGGCTGGACCGGGTGCTGCCCAACGTCGACGTCGAGGGCGAGGGCCTGCGCAAGGAGCTCGCCACCACCTCCGGCGACGGCGATGCGGGCGACGCCGGTCCGGACGCGGGCGGCGAGCGTGAGCTGACCCGCGTCTGAACCGGTACGTGAGCCGCTGACCTCCGGGGCCGCGTCTGAGCGGAACGCGGCCCCGGAAGCGCCGGTTACCTGTGGGGACGGGGGACCGGGGCGACGAGAGCCCCCGTGCACATGTGCACGGGGGCTCTCGGCATGAGGTGGGCCGACGGCCACGGGGTGGGCAGGCGGCCACGGGGTGTGGCGGCGGTCATCTGCGGCGGCGGCCACGTGGTGGGCAGGCGGCCACGAGGTGGATCAGGCGGGCGCGGTCTCGGCCCTGGGGGCCTCGCGGTGCGTGCGCCGGAGGAAGCGGATCAGCGGCGCGCTGTCGAACTGCACCACCTCGACGCCGCCCGCCGCGTGGCGTTCGACCACCAGCTGGGCGCGGCCGCACGGCCAGATCCGGAAACTGTCGCTTTCGACGGGGGAGCGCAGCCCGCGCTCCAGCAGATCGCGGGCGACGGCCCACTCCGAGCCGCCGGGGAAGGCGACAAGGATGGTGCCGGGGGCGTCGGCGGAGTCGTGACGCAGCTCGACCGGGACCGCGGGCAGGTCGCGGGCGTCGGTGACGAGCCGGGCGCGGGCATGTTCTTTGATCACGGGGGACATGGGCCGGCTCCTCCTGTTTACATATTCATCTTCGTCATCCAATGTCCCATATTTTCGTAAAAAGGCACTATGAGAACACTGGGTAGTTGTGACAGACGTGCTCTTGCGAAGTGTTCGCAACAAGGCCCTATCATTGAGAGGTTCATGACCCCGCGCAGCAATGCAGGAACGCAGGAAGCGGAGCCGCCACCATGCATGTACCCGACGGATTCATCAACGCACCCGTCTCCGCCGTCGCCGGAGTCGTGGCCGCCGGAGCCGTGGCCGTCAGCCTGAAGGGGGCCCGGCGCGAGCTGAACGAGCGCACCGCGCCGCTGGCCGGGCTGGTCGCCGCCTTCATCTTCGCCGTGCAGATGCTGAACTTCCCCGTCGCGGCCGGCACCAGCGGGCACCTGCTCGGCGGGGCGCTGGCCGCGATCCTGGTCGGGCCGTACACCGGGATCCTCTGCATATCCGTCGTCCTGCTGATGCAGGGCATCCTCTTCGCCGACGGCGGGCTCACCGCGCTCGGCGTGAACGTCCTCGACATGGGCGTCGTGACCACCGTCGTCGCGTACGCCCTCTTCCGCGGCCTGGTCGGCGTGCTGCCGCGCACCCGCCGCTCCATGACCGCCGCGTCCTTCGTCGCCGCGCTTGTCTCCGTACCGGCGGCCGCCGCCGCCTTCACGCTGATGTACTGGATCGGCGGCACCACCGACATCCCGATCGGCAAGGTCTTCACCGCGATGGTCGGGGTCCACGTCCTGATCGGTATCGGTGAGGCCGCGATCACCGCGCTGACCGTCGGCGCCGTCATCGCCGTCCGCCCCGACCTGGTCCACGGAGCCCGCGGCCTCACCGCCCCCCTCAAGCTCCGTGTCGACGGTGAACTCGTCGACGCCCCCGCTCCCGCACGCGAGCCCGCCGCCGCCCACCGCTCCACCAAGGGCCTGTGGGCAACCGGCCTGGTCACCGCCCTCGTCCTGGCCGGCTTCGTCTCCTTCTACGCCTCCGCGAACCCGGACGGCCTGGAGAAGGTCGCCACCGACCAGGGCATCGACAAGGAGGCCAAGGACCACGCAGCCAAGGACTCCCCGCTCGCCGACTACGGCGTCAAGGACGTCTCCGACGCCCGGATGTCCGGCGGACTGGCCGGAGTGATCGGCGTCGGCGCCACCCTCGTCGTCGGCAGCGGCGCGTTCTACGTGGTCAGCCGTCGCCGCCGTGCGGACGACGAGCCCGCGGACCGCGACTCCCGTACCGACGAGAAGGTCTGAGATGGGCGCGGGCCACGCCCACAAGCTCTACCGGCACGGGCACTCGCCGGTCCACGACCTGCCGCCGCACTGCAAGCTCGCCGCGGTCTTCGCCTTCGTCGTGGTCGTCGTCACCACCCCGCGCGAAGCGGTATGGGCCTTCGGGCTGTACGCGCTGCTGATCGCGGGCGCCACCGCCGCGGCCCGCATCCCGGCCGGCTTCCTGCTCAAGCGGCTGCTGATCGAGGTGCCGTTCGTCGCGTTCGCCCTGCTCATGCCGTTCGTCGTACCCGGCGAGCAGACACACGTCCTCGGCCTCTCCGTCAGCGTCCCCGGACTCTGGGGCGCCTGGAACGTCCTCGCCAAGGGCACCCTCGGCGTCGCCGCCTCCGTGCTCCTCGCCTCCACCACCGAACTGCGCTCCCTGCTGCTCGGCCTCCAGCGTCTGAAGCTGCCCCCGCTGCTCGTCCAGATCGCCTCCTTCATGATCCGGTACGGCGATGTGATCACCGACGAGATGCGCCGGATGTCCATCGCCCGCCGTTCGCGCGGATTCGAGGCGCGCGGCATACGGCAGTGGGGTGTCCTGGGAAAGTCGGCGGGCGCCCTGTTCATCCGGTCGTACGAGCGCGGCGAACGCGTCCATCTCGCGATGGTCAGCCGCGGCTACACCGGCTCCATGCCGGTCATCGACGAGGTGACGGCCTCGCGCACCCAGTGGGCGTACGCCTCGGTACTCCCCCTGCTCGCCCTCGTCGTCTGTCTGCTGGGATGGACCGTATGAGCCAGCCGCAAGCCGCCCCCGAACCGACCCCGCCGCCGTCCCTCGAGGTCAGCGGTCTCGCCTACGCCTACCCCGACGGCCACCAGGCGCTCTTCGGCGTCGACCTGACCGTCGCCCGCGGCGAGCGCGTCGCCCTGCTGGGCCCGAACGGGGCCGGCAAGACCACCCTCGTCCTCCACCTCAACGGCATCCTCGACGCCGGCGCCGGCAGCGTCCGGGTCGCCGGGCTCCCGGTCGACAAGCGCAACCTCGCCGAGATCCGCCGCCGCGTCGGCATCGTCTTCCAGGACCCCGACGACCAGCTCTTCATGCCCACCGTCCGCGAGGACGTCGCCTTCGGCCCCGCGGCCGGCGGGCTGCGCGGCGCCGAACTGGAGGAGCGCGTCACCGAGGCGCTCAAGCAGGTCGGCATGGAGGAGTACGCGAACCGGCCGCCGCACCACCTCTCCTTCGGCCAGCGCCGCCGTGTCGCCGTCGCCACGGTCCTCGCCATGCGACCGGAGATCCTCGTCCTGGACGAACCCTCCTCCAACCTCGACCCGGCCTCCCGGCGCGAACTCGCCGACATCCTGCGCGCGTTGGACGTCACCGTGCTGATGGTGACGCACGACCTGCCGTACGCCCTGGAGCTCTGCGGCCGCGCGGTCATCCTCAGCGAGGGCGTCATCGCCGCCGACGACCGCACCCAGGACCTCCTGTGCGACGAGGAACTGATGCGCGCCCACCGGCTGGAGCTCCCCTTCGGGTTCGACCCGCGCTCGGTAACCGTTCGTGTTCCGTGACGGCCGGTGTCCCATGAGGGTTCGCGTTCCCTGTGGGTTCCGTGACGGTTCGTGTTCCCTGTGGGTTCGTGTTCCGTGACGGTGAACATCGGGTGACCCGCCCCTCGTCCGACCTGCGGCGCAATGCACCATGGGGGGATGAGCGGGAGCGCAGGAACAGGCGTGGACGTACGGGGCACGGCAGCGCCCGGATTCGAACCGGTCCGGGATGCTTTCATCCGTAACTTCGAGCAGCGCGGGGACCGCGGGGCAGCGGTCACCGTCTACCGGCACGGTCGGAAGGTCGTCGACCTGTGGGCCGGCACCAGAGACGTCGACGGCGTCGAACCGTGGGCCGTCGACACCGTGCAGGTCGTCCGCTCGGCGGGCAAGGGCATCGCCGCCGCCGTCCCGCTGCTGCTGCACCAGCGCGGCCAGATCGACCTGCACGCCCCGGTCGGCACGTACTGGCCGGAGTTCAAGGCGAACGGCAAGGAACGCGTCCTCGTCCGTCATCTCCTCGCCCACCGGGCCGGGATCGCGGCCCTGGACCGGCCGCTGACGCCCGACGAGGCGGCCGACGGGGTGAGCGGGCCGCAGGCGGTCGCCGCCCAGAGCCCCCAGTGGGAGCCCGGCACCGACCACGGCTACCACGCGCAGACCTACAGCTGGCTCGTCGGTGAACTGGTGCGCCGCGTCACCGGGCGGACCATCGGCCGCTGGGTCGCCGAGGAGATCGCCCGCCCGCTCGGCCTGGACTTCTGGTTCGGGATCCCTGCCGACGAGGCGCACCGGGTGGGCCGGATCGGCCAGGTCGAGCCGCCCGCCGGGGACGGCACGGGCGCACTGCGGATGCGCCCCAAGCGCTCGGTCGTCGACGCCTACCGCGACCCGGACTCGCTGACCCGCCGGGCGTTCGGCGCGATCGACCCGTTCCCCGACGAGAACGACGCCGGCTACCGGGCCGCCGAACTCCCCGCGTCCAACGGCATCGCCACCGCCCGCGGCCTGGCCCGGTGCTACGCGGCGATGATCGGCCCGGTCGACGGCCACCGGCTGTTCGCCCCGGCCACCCTCACCCTGGCCCGCACCGAGGAGTCGGCCGGCCCGGACCGGGTCCTGGTCGTCAACACCCGGTTCGGCCTCGGCTACATGCTCCACGGGTCGGCCTCCCCGCTCCTCTCCCCGGGCTCCTTCGGCCACCCGGGCCGGGGCGGTTCACTGGGCTTCGCCGACCCCGAATCCGGCATCGCCTTCGGCTATGTGACGAACGGTCTGCAGAAGGGAGTCACCGCCGACCCCCGTGCCCAGGCGCTGGTGCGCGCAGTACGTTCGGCGCTATGACTTCTGCCGCTCTCACGCGATTCGACGGATACAGCGCTCTCCTCACCGGGGCCGGCCAGGGCATCGGCGCCGCCACCGCCCGCCGGCTGGCCGCGGAGGGCGCCCGCGTTCTGGTCACCGACCTGGACGGCGAGCGGGCAGCGCACGCGGCCGCGGAGATCCGGGAGAGCGGCGGCGAGGCCGAGGCGCTGGCCTGCGACGTGACGGACCGGACGGCGGTCGAGGCGGCGGTGGCCCACGCCGTCTCGGTGTTCGGCGGGCTCGACGTACTGGTGAACAACGCGTACGCGTGCACCCCCGATGCCGCGCTCTTCGAGGACGAGCCGGACGAGTCCTGGCAGCGCGACCTGGACGTCACCCTCAGCGGCGCCTACCGGTGTGCGCGCGCCGCGCTGCCGCATCTGGTGGAGTCCGGCCGGGGCGCGATCGTCACCATCGGATCGGTCAACGGCGAGCAGTCCTTCGGCAACCACGCCTACAGCGCCGCCAAGGCGGGCCTGGCCAGCCTGACCCGTACGCTCGCCGGCCACGCCGGACCGCGCGGGGTGCGGGTCAACCTGGTCATGCCCGGCACGATCCGCACCGACGCCTGGGCGGGCCGCGACGCCGAACTCTCCCGGGTCAGCGGCCTCTACCCGCTCGGCCGGGTAGGCGAACCGGAGGACATCGCGGGCGCCGTGGCCTTCCTCGCCTCCCGCGACGCCGCCTGGGTCACCGGGACGACGCTGAGGGTGGACGGCGGACTGACCGCGGTGAACACGGGCTTCCTGCGGGCGGTCGCGGAGGACTGAGCTCGCGGAGGCCTGGGCTCGCGGAGGACTGATCTTGCGGAGTTCTGAGCCTGCGGAGTTCTGAGCCTGCGGGCCGAGCTCGCGTCGGACCGGGGTGGGCTCGGCGGTTCGTCGGACCGAGCTCGCGTCGGACCGGGGTGGCGGGCTCGGCGGTTCGTCGGACCGAGCTCACGTTGGACCGGGGGTGGCGGGTTCAGCGGTTCGTCGCGTCGTCGTACACGCCCACGATCCGCTCCAAGAACGCCGCCACGACCGCCTGTTCGTCCGGAGAGAGCTCCGCGGCGGCCTCGGTGACGCCCTCGATGACCGGCGCCACGTGACCGTAGGCCGTGGCGCCCCAGTGCTCGGCCGGGGTGACGATCACCTTGCGGCGGTCGGTGGGGTGCGGCTCGCGGGTGGCGTGGCCGCCCGCGACGAGCCGGTCGATCACCAGGGTCGTCGCCGCGGTCGAGGCGTCCAGCCTGCGGGCGAGCTCGGTGGGCGTCGTCGGTCCGACGTTGACGAGGTGGTCCATCACGGCGAGCCCCGCCGCGTCCACGTGCAGCTGCCGCCCCAGATGGCGCTCGAACCGCTGCTGCCTGAGCGTCAGATTCCGCAGCTGCTCCCTGATGGCGCCACCGGTCGTCCCGGAGCCTGCGGGCGCGGGTGCGTCCTCGGCGGGGCCGGTGGGGGCAGTGGGGCCGGTGGCGACGGGCGGTTTGACATCCATGCGGCTCAGGATACTCTCGATATTGCTAAGAATATTGGTAATCAATGATCTGAGGTAAAATGGGTGCGGAACCGATCGTGGCCCCCGTCCCGGCCGTGGACCGGGCGGGGAAGCCCCCGTACCGCTGGCGCTGGATGATCCTGGCGGTGATGCTCGTCGCGGAGATCATGGACCTGCTGGACGCGTCCATCGTCAATGTGGCCGGACCCGAACTGGAAAGGTCCCTCGGGGCGGGCCCCGTCGGCCTCCAGTGGGTGATCGGGGGCTACGCACTCACCCTGGGCGCGGGCCTGATCCTCGGCGGGAGGCTCGGCGACCGGTACGGCCGCCGCCGGATGTTCCTGACCGGCCTCGCCGCCTTCACCCTCACCTCGCTGCTCTGCGCGTGCGCACCGGACATCGGGTCGCTGATCGCCTTCCGGCTGCTCCAGGGCACCGCGGGTGCGATGCTCCTGCCGCAGGGCCTCGGCCTGTTGCGGGAGAACTTCTCCGGCGCCGAACTCACCAAGGTCTTCGGCATCTTCGGACCCGTCCTCGGACTGGGCGGCATCGTCGGACCGGTCCTGGGCGGCGGACTGATCCAGGGCGACTTCCTGGGCCTGGGCTGGCGGCTGGTGTTCCTGGTCAACCTGCCCATCGGCATCGCCGCGCTGATCGTCGCGGCGAAGGTCGTCCCCAAGAAGCCGGGCGACCGCACGGTGGTCGTCGACGGCGTGGGCGCCGCCCTGGTGGCCCTGTCCTGCGCCCTGCTGGTCCTGCCGCTGAACCAGGGCCAGGAGTCCGGCTGGCCGCTGTGGACCTGGCTGTCCATGGCCGCGTCCGTCCTCGGGTTCGCCGCGTTCGCACTTCAGCAACGCCGCACCGCGGCCCGTGGGCGCGAGCCGCTGGTGACACCCGCGCTGCTGCGCAAGCCCGCGTTCACGGTGGGGCTCGGCGGGATCGCACTGTTCTTCGGCGGGCTGGTCGGCAGCCAGCTCGTACTGACCCTCTATCTCCAGATCGGACAGCACTTCACCGCGGGTGAGGCCGGTCTCGGTAATCTGCCGCTCGCTGTGGGGACCGCGATCGGCGGCGCGGTCAGCGGTGCGTTCCTCGCCGAGCGGATCGGCCGGGCGGTCCTGCAGATCGGCCCGCTCGTGCAGCTCGCGGGCGCCGGACTGCTCTGGTACGAGCTCGGCGCCGACGGCTCGTTCTCCCTCTGGGGCATCGTGCCCGGCGTGGCCGTCTCCGGCATCGGCGCGGGCATGGTGATCGCCGCCCTGTTCAGCTTCATCCTCGCCGCCGTCGACGACAGCGAGATCGGTTCCGCCTCCGGAGTCCTGACCGCGGTGCAGTCCATCGGCGGCTCGATCGGGGTGGCCGTCTTCGGCTCGGTGTTCTTCGACCGGGCGGGGGCCGGCGAGTTCGACACCGGCTTCCGCCACGCGCTGATCGCTCAGGCCTGCCTGCTGGTGGCGTTCCTCGCCGTCACCCTCCTGCTGCCGAAGAAGGCCCGGCCCGAGGGCGAGGAGTACGCGGGGGCGGAAGCGGACGCCGCGGTGTGACGGCAGGGCGGCGGGCGGACGGACGCGGCGCGGCACCGGCCCCCCGGGGGCAGTCCCGGGAGGCCGGTGCGCGGGCGTACCCGTCCCCTCAGGCGGGTACGCCCAGGTGCTGCTCCTGCCGTGCCTCCGCGCTCTTTCGGCCGGCTCCGCGGAAGACCGGCAGCCGGTCCACGGCCGGCACGCCCGGACCGGAGAAGACGAGCAGCAGCAGCGTCCAGCAGAAGAGGACCGCCGCCTCGCCGCCGTTCTGCACGGGCAGCAGCCCCGCCCGCTGGTGGACGTCGAAGTACGCGAACGCCATGGATCCGGAGCCCACGAACGCGGCCGTTCTCGTACCGAGGCCGAACAGCACCAGGGCGCCGCCGACCAGTTGGATGACGGCCGCGTACCACCCCGGCCAGGCGCCCGCGGAGAGCGTCGGCCTGCCGAGCACGCCGAAGAGGGACGCGACACCGTGACAGGTGAAGAGCAGCCCGACGACGATCCGGAACAGGCCGAGCGCACAGGGCCGGGCCCGCCCGAGGCGACTGACCATCATGAGTGACCGCCTCCTGTCAGCTGTAGACGCCGAACTCGTAGAGCGAGTAGCCGTAACCGGAGCCGCGGGCCGTGCCGTTGACGCGCACGTAGCGGCCTGTGCCGTTGACGTCGATGTCGTCGATGTCCCCGTTGCCGTCGGTCACCGCCTTCGCCGTCGTCCAGTTCTGTCCGTCCTCGGACGTCTGGATGTCGTACGCCTTGCCGAACGCCGGGTCCCAGGCGAGCTGGACGTGCTTGAACGTCGTCGAGGCGCCCAGGTCGACCTGGACCCACTGCGGGTCGCTCCAGTCACTGGCCCAGCGGGTGTCGAACTTCCCGTCCACGGCGTTGGCCGCACCGCACGGGCAGCCGCCCGTCGGGTCGGTCTGGAAGGAGGACGCCGTGGCGGCCTTGCCCTGGGAGACGTTCGTCCCGTCCACCTTGGGCGGGATCACCTTGACCGACTTCGTCTCGATGCCCGCGTTGCCGTGGCCGTCCGTGGCCTTCACATAGACCTTGTAGACGCCCGTCCTGCTCGGCGCCTTCGCCGTCAGGGTGCCGTTGCCGTTGTCCTTGGTCTCGGCGGGGACCAGGGCCTTGTTCTGGTCGATGTAGTTGCTGCTGAACAGGACCTGGTAGGTGATCGCATCGCCGTCCGGGTCGCTGGTGCGGGTGCTGATCCTGACGTCACCCCCGGTGGGGACGCCGGTGGTGGCACCGTCCACCTCCATGCCGGTGATCACCGGAGGGGTGTTGTCGCCCGCGGTGTCCGCCCCGTACGCCTTCTTCACGGCGTAGTACGAGAGCCGCTTCTCGCCGCCGGGCAGCAGGTTGAACCAGACGCCGCCGAAGTCGTCCTCGACGCCGTAGTGGAACATCGTGGCGCCGAGCGCCACCCCGGTGTGCCCGGTGACGCAGCCCCACGCCTTCTCGTAACCCTCGCCCTTGGCGACATCGGCCGGCTCGGCCGGGACACCGTTCGCGTCGTCGTCGACCTCCCACTCACCGGCCGGGCCCGTCTCGGTGACGATGTAGGGCTTGTCGTAACCGCCCTCCTCCCAGTCGGACTTGATGTTGCAGACGGCGTTGTAGGCGTTGACGGCGTACAGGTCGAGGTCGGGGGCGTTCTTCTTGTAGTACGGCCAGGCACCCGTCCAGGCGTCGGTGGAGGTCACCGGGTGATTCGGGTCGACTGCGTGGATCTTCTTCGCGACGTCGTTCACGAAGGTGGTGTACGCGTTGCGCTGCGCCTCCAGCTCGTCCCCGCCGTAACAGTTCTGCAGGCCGAGCGTGGACTCGTTGCCGACGTTCCACATCAGCACGCCGGGGTTGTCCTTGTAGGTGTCGACCCACTTGGGGAACTCGGCGAGCATGTTGTTCTTGTACTCGGTGTCCGTCAGGTAGTTCACACAGCCACCGCTGCCGGGGCCGCCGCCGGGCTGGAGCCAGAAGCCGGCGATCACCTTGATGCCGTTGGCCGCCGCCGTGTCGAAGAGCGGCTTGCTGGTGGCGTCGGTGCCCCAGGTGCGGATGGTGTTGACGCCCATGGACTTCACGTCCGGCATGTACTTTTCCGCGTCGGCGACCGAGGGGCCCCAGGTGAGGCCCTTGACCGTATACGGCGAACCGTCCACGGTCAGCTGCCAGTCGCCCTGCGAACCGGTGACCTTCACGACGTTGCCGGCCGCCTGGGCGGCGGGCGCCTGGACGGCGAGCAGACCGCCGCCGAGCAGGGCCGCCGCCGCGAGCGGTGCCACGAGGCGTTTGGCCCTGCGGGTGGGGGGACGGTGCATTTCATGCTCCTTGCAGGTGGGGAGGGGGGTGACGGACGCGATCTTGGAGAGCGCTCTCCAAGATGGCCCGAAAAAAGGGCCCCGCGTCCGGTGGGGATGTGGATGGGAGTGGGGGGTGGGGTGTGCGGACTACGGCAGTTCGTAGTTCCCGTCGAGCACGGCGCCGGCTCCGGGGTGGTTCTCGTCGTAGCCGTGCGGGTCGCACTGCAGGCCGCCCTTGACGCAGTGGGTGACCATCGCGTCGAGCGTGGCGGCGTCCCAGCCGTTCATGAAGTCGTAGTGGAAGGAGAAGCCCTTGCCGCTCGCCAGCTTCACCTGCGACATGTCACCGTTGACCGGCCAGGCCATCTTGAACTCGATCATCGGCAGCGCGACTGGGTGGTCGGCCGGGCAGGAGTTGTAGTTGGCTCCCCCCGCCACCGGGTACGCCATGTGGCTCTTGTGGTCGGGCGTGTCCAGGTGGATGCCGTCCCAGCAACTGGGCGCCTGGAGGCGCAGGTTGAGGTAGGTGTCGCGGCTGGTCGGGCAGGTGGCCGGGAAGTCGTAGTTCTTGAACGACTCGCCGCACTCCCAGCCCTCGACGGTGCCCTTGAGGTTCTTGAACTCGTCCTGCGTCTGCATCGGGCTGCCGACGACGTACCGCAGTCCTCTCGGGAAGGGTCGCACGCTGCGGTAGTCGGTGACGCCCGACTTGTAGTAGATGGTCTGGACGCCCTCGGGGAGGATCTTCGTGTCCCCGTTGAACAGGCTCGGCATCCAGTAGCCGGACTTGTCACCAGGGGCCAGGCAGGTGGTGTCACCCGCCTCCAGCGAGGCGGTGGTGGTGTTGGCGTTCGTGGTGGTGTTGCCCATGAACGTGTGGTCGTGCGACTTGCCGGGCTGCCCCGGATAGACGATCGGGTCGTCGGGTGCGGTGTGCGTCGGGGCACACTTGGCCTGGAACTCGTGGAAGTACGCCGACGGCGGGACCTCCATCGAGGGCGTGACCCCGGTGACCGGCGGGTCGGCCATGATGTAGCCGTCGCCGTCCGGGTCGTCGCCCGATGCCTTGGTGGAGTTGGCCATGCCGGGCATCCCGGGCATGGAGTACGCGGCGTTGTGTGCGGCGTGCGTGCCCGCCGCCGAGGCCGGCGCTTCGGGCGAGGCGTTCGCTGTCGCCGCGATCCCGGCGATCCCCGCCGTGGTCAGGGTCAGCGAGGTGAACAAGAGCAGTCCGGTGAGGGTTCTCGACCTCCGTGGCATGGAGACCTCCTGCTGCGTCGTGGGGGCGTGCATGGAGTTGGGAGAGCGCTCTCCCAACTCGGAGTGTTCCGCTCCTGACAAGAGCGTGTCAATAGCTTGTGAACGACGCCCGCCCCGGCCGGAGTTGTCCGACAGGGGCGTGTTGCCGACGGTGAGGGCGGGTGACCTGCGCGGAGTTGACCGGGCGCCCGACTTCCGGGTGGTGAGGTGGGTCCGGCCCGGATCCCCGCCCTCGTGCACGGCCGAGGCTCAGGAACAAGCCGAGTGCCTGTTCCTGCTTCACCTCGGACTTGCCGGAGATGACACGGGAACGGTTCGCTTCCGCGAGGTCCCTGAGCGCGGCTCGCCACCGCCGTCAACTCGTATGCAGCATCAGCCCGATCCCCACCACCATCAGCCCCGCCGCCGCGATCCGCGGGGCGCCGAAGCGTTCCTTGAAGAAGACCGTGCCGATCGCCGCGCCCACGATGATCGACGATTCGCGCAGTGCCGCGACCGGGGCGAGCGGCGCCCGGGTCTGGGCCCACAGGACGAGGCCGTACGCCGTCACCGACAGGGCCGCGCCGAGCAGGCCGCGCAGCGCGTACGGGCGGAGCTGGGCCGGCAGGGCGGAGCGGCGGCGGTACAGGGCGTAGAGGGGGATCGCGAGGCCCTCCAGGATCATCAGCCAGGCGATGTAGCCGAGCGGGCTGCCGGAGGCGCGTACGCCGACGCCGTCCACCGTCGTGTAGCCGGCGATGGCGAGACCGGTCGCCAGCGCGGCCAGGATCGCGGGCCACTGGGGGCGCTTGCCGGAGCCGCGGATGCCCCATACGGCGAGCCCGACCAGTCCCGCAGAGGCCACCGCGACACCCGCGGTGGCCCAGCCGTCCGGGCGCTCGCCCACGAAGACGGCGGCCAGGACGGTGACCACGAGCGGGGCCGTGCCGCGGGCGATCGGATACATCTGGCCGAAGTCGCCCAGCGTGAACGACCGCATCAGCAGCAGCATGTACGCCACGTGCAGGGCGGCGGAGACGGCCAGGTACGGCCAGGCCTCCGCGGCCGGGAACGGGACGAAGAGGGCGGCGGCCGCGCCGATCAGCAGACCGCCCCCGGAGATGAGGGTGAAGGAGAGCAACTGGTCCTTGATCGCATGCGCGATGGCGTTCCAGCCGGCGTGCGTGAAGGCGGCGGTCAGGACGGCTATGGCGACGAGCGGTGTCACGTGGTACCCGGGATTCCGTTCAGCGGGGGAGGCGGCCGGTGAGAGCCTGCCAGCGCGCGCGGGCCGCGTCGAGTTCCTGGCGGGCCAACGGGATACGGGGGTCGCCGCTCTGACGGGCGGTGATCTCTTCGAGGCGGCGCCCCGCCTCGGACGGTTCGGCGGCGCTGCCGCGGAGGCGTCTCAGCTCTGCCCCGGCCTCGCCGATGAGCGTGGGCCGGTCCCGCTGGAAGGCCTTGGCGGCGGAGATGGCGTTCTGGACGTCGAGGACGAATCTGCGGACGTACTCCTCGGCGAGCTCCGTATGCGGATAGCTCAGCAGGTGCCGGCGTCCGTCCGGGCCGGTCAGGTAGACGTGGGATTCCCACGCGGAGTAGTCGGCGCGGATCGACGTCTCGTGCAACGGGAGCTGGAGGTCGCCGCTCCAGTCGTCGGTGCCGCTCGCCACGAGCACGTGCTCGTAGAGGCTGAGGTCCCTGATCTCGCCCCGGTACCCCCCGCGGCCGGGCTCGCGCAGATACGCGAGCTCCTCCTCGGCTCTGCGCACCTCGCGCCGATGGGCGGCGTCGGCCTTCCGGACGGCGGTCTGCGCGCCGGACAACTCCCCCTGCGCCGACCGCTCCAGGGCGCGCAGGGCGTTGCGTGCGGTGTCGAGGTCGCGGCGCGCGGCGGAGTGCTCCCCGCCGAACGCGAACTTCCGGCCTCCGGGGTAGCGGTGGAGCTGCCGGCCGGCCGCGCCCGCGGCGGCGACGACTGCCAGGACGAGCAGCAGGGGCAGTCCGGCGATCATGGTGCTTCCTCTCCCAGCGTGTTCGCGGTCGGTACGTTCACTGCCCCGCGCGCAGGACAGCGGCGACGACCGGGCCGGCCGCGTCCCCGCCGTGGCCGCCGGACTGGACGACCGCCGCTGCCGCGAGGTCGTCGCTGAACCCGGTGAACCAGCTGTTGGACGTCCCCTGCCCGTCCACCTCCGCCGAGCCGGTCTTGGCCCCCTTGTCGCCGCGGACCGAGGACATGGCCGCCTTGCCGGTGCCCCAGGAGGCGGTGGCCCGCATCATGTCGTTCAGCTGGCCGGTGACGTTCGGCGACAGCGAGCGGGAAGCGGTGACGATCTGACGGCCGTCCAGACTGCTGGGTACGAGGACCGGCTGGTGGAAGGTGCCGGTGCGGGCCGTCGCGGTGATCGACGCCATGTTGAGCGCGTTCATCGTGACCGTGCCCTGGCCGATGTACTGGGCCGCCGCCTCACCGCCTGTCGCCTCGGGCACGCTGCCGTCGACGGAGGTGACACCGGTCTTCCAGACCAGGCCGATCCCGAAGACGTCCCGGGCCTCCTTGCCGAGCGCCGCGTCGTCCTTCGTGTCGTCGATCAGCTTGATGAAGGCCGTGTTGCAGGACTGGGCGAAGCTGGACGTGAACGTGTCCGTGGCCGGGAGCGAGAAGTACTTCAGGTTGTGGAACGTGGTTCCTTGGTAGAGCACTTCCTTGGGGCATTCGGTGGGGCTGTTCGCGGAGGCGAGCCCCTTCTCGATGAGCAGCGCCGCGGTCACGATCTTCATGGTGGAGCCCGGTGCCTGTGTGCCCTGCATCGCCGCGTTGAAGCCGGTCGCCGGGTTGTTGGCCACCGCGCGGATCTCGCCGGTGGACGGTTTCACCGCGACCACCGAAGCCCCGCCGAACTGCTTGACCGCGGTCTCGGCCGCCGCCTGGGCCTTCGCGTCCAGGGTGGTCGGCACCCTGCCGGGCTTCCCCTTGACCAGGGTCAGCAAGGTCCTGTCCGCCGCGTCGGCGTTCGCGCTGTTGATCCAGGTCTCGATGCCGACGGTGCCGCCGGCCTTCGCGCTGTACCTCTTGCGCAGCTCGTCCAGGATGCCGCCCAGTGAGGGGTACTTCTCCTTGGTGAGCACGTTGCCGTTGCGGTCGACCGCCTCGATCGACGCGGTCCGGGACTCGCCGGTCTCCAGCGACTCGCCCTTGCCCAGTTCCGGATGGATGACGGAGGGGAGCCAGTCGACCAGCGGGCGGCCCGTGGTCAGTCCGCGTACGACGGTGAGCTCGGAGGCGTACGACCAGGGCTTCGTCCTTCCCTCGTAGGAGACGGTCGCCTTGACGGTGTACGGCACCTTCGAACCGGCCGCCGGGCCCGCCGTGATCACGGCCCCGGTGACGTGGGCCGATTCGCTGTAGCCGATCAGCGCCGGCTTGGCATCGCCCTCGTTGTTGGTGAGTTCGGCCGCCGTGGCCGCATCACCCTTCGCCCACGCGGCGAGGAACTTCTTCGACGTCTCGGCTATCTCGTCCTCGGTGACCGGACCCGTCTTCACCTCGTTCGAGGTTGCCTTGGTGTCCGAGCCGCCCCCGACACCGCTGCTGCCGAGCCCGTCCAGGACGTTGTAGGCCCCGTAGCCCACCCCGCCGACCACGACCGCGAACACTCCGCCGACCACGGCGACCTTCACTCCACTGCGCATCCCTGCAGTCCCCCTCCCCAGGAGACCCCCTTGAACGCGTTCAAGGGGGCTGTTCCTGGCACGTTACGGGACTGCCGTGACGGTGGGGCCGGTTGTTATCGGAATGCGATCCGGTGTGGCGTGAACAGAACGGTCAAATCCAGGTATCCAGCCACATGCGGTCCCGCCGGGATTCCTCGGGAATGGGAGCCCCCGTATACGGCGGCCGGAAGTGGATGAAGTCTCGCCGAATTCGGAGAGAGGGACCCTGGCCTGCGGTTTCCCTGTCGTTCAGGGGTGCCCGGACGCTACTTGGCCGCCTGTGGGCCGTGATCATGGTTCAGGGGTGCCCGGCAGAGGCTTTCCATGGCCTTCCGTGTACGCACTTCACTGCTCGGCATCAGGTACGTGTAGACGCCCAGGGTGAATCCGGGATCCGAAATGCCCAAGGTAGTTGCTCGGGGCACGGATGTTTTCGCCCGCGTCCAGAAGTGCCGGGGCGAGGTGCGCCACCCTCGCGCAGGGTCTCGATGCGGCGACTCCATGCAGGGTGCCGGGCGGGCGCCGCATTCACCTCGGGGCAGAGCGCGACCGGCAGGAGGAGCACCGGGCGGCACGTGCTCCTCCTGCCGTACGAAAGGTGCGGCTTCGCGGGAACACCGGCCCTCAGCTGCCCGGAAGCGCCACCACGATCTCCTCGTCCTCGAAGTCCCCGGTCGGCTGGAAGCCGAACGAGGTGTAGAGGCGGCCGGCGGACGTATTGTCCGGGTGGTACGAGAGGCGGATCTCCCGGCACTCCGGCAGCGCCGACAGGCGCTCGATGACGGCGCCCAGGGCGGCGCGGCCCACACCCCTGCCCTGTTCGGCCGCGCTCACGACCATGCCGCCGATCCAATGGGTGCCGTCCTCGTCGTCGTACGCCCACATGACGTGGCCCACGACGTCGTCACCGGCGCGGACGCCCAGGGACGTCCACACCTCGCCGCGCTGGGAGAGCAGGAGGTAGCGCGCCGCGAGCGGGGCCACGTACCGGCGCTGCTCGTCGACGGGCGCCACGTCGGCGACATCGCGCCAGTTGTCCTCCGTGATTTCCTCGAGCACCACGGCCCGGCCCTGGCGGTCGGTGAACCTCTGCGTCATGCGCTCCCCATGTCTGTGCTGGTCGGAGGGGGTGAGCGTAGCCAGCCACGCAGGCGCCCGGGTAGCGGTTTTCGCTGTCTCCCGGTGCGCCCGGGGGTGAGGCACAGGGACCGGACCGGCTGGGCAGGTTCAGCGCGGAAGAGCTTGTCGGGCGAGGAGGTCCGGGCAGGCCGGTGGCCGTACCGTGATCGGCCTCGTGGAGACGCGCTGCGCCGCGCGGCAGGCAGGTTCCGCAGGGATCTTCGACCCTTTGGGCTGCTCTCCGGGCCGTCGGCGGGCGGCCAATGGCCACAAGTGACGGCCGGCAACCACCGAGAGGGCGTGGCCGCCGGCCACGCCCTCTCGGTATTCACGGACAGCCCTCAGATCCAGGTGTCCAGCCACATGCGGTCCCGCCAGGAATCCTCCGGAATGGAGGTCCCCGTATACAGCGGCCAGAAATAGATGAAATTCCAGACGATCAGCAGGACCAGTACGCCGGCCGCCACGGCCCCCAGCGTCCGGCGGCGTTCACCCGAGGGATCGCTCCTTGCCAGACCCAGTTCGTGTTTCGCCCCGGTGCCCGCAGCCGGGCCCAGCATCGCGCCGATCATCATCGCCACCGCAAGGCAGAGGAAGGGCACGAACACGACCGCGTAGAAAAGGAAAATGGTGCGCTCCTGGTACAGGAACCACGGCACCCACCCCGCGGCCACCCCGCAGGCGATCGCGCCGGCCCGCCAGTCGCGGCGGAAGAACCAGCGCCACAGCACGTACACCAGGGCGAAGCAGGCGGCCCACCACAGCAGCGGTGTGCCGATCGCCAGGACCTCGCGGGCGCACTTGCCGGTCGACGACTCGGTGCAGCCGTTCTGCTCCTCGTAGAAGTACGAGACCGGCCGGCCCAGCACGATCCAGCTCCACGGATTGGACTGGTAGGTGTGACCGGAGGTCAGGTTCACATGGAACTCGTAGACCTGGTTCTCGTAGTGCCACAGGCTGCGCAGCCAGTCCGGCAGCCAGGTCCAGCTGCCGCCCTTGCCGTCGGTCGCCGCCCAGTCCCGGTAGTAGCCGTGGCGGTCCGGGTCGTTGTGGATGATCCAGCCGGTCCACGAGGCGATGTACGTGAGGACCGCCACCGGCACCGTCGAGACGAACGCCGGCACCAGATCCCGCTTCAGCACCGCCTTGTACGGCTGAACCGCACCCGCGGTCCGTCGCGCGCCCACGTCCCACAGGACCGTCATCAGGCCGAACGCGACCATGATGTACAGCCCGTTCCACTTGGTGGCGAAGGCCAGCCCCAGCGAGACCCCGGCCGCGATCCGCCACGGCCGCCAGCCGAGCCGCAGCCCCTCCGCGACCCCGGCGTCCGGCCGCAGCACACCCTCCTCGTCCACCGGCAGCGCGGCCGCCAGCCGGCGCCTCGCCCAGTCCCGGTCGATCAGCAGACAGCCGAACGAGGCCAGCACGAAGAACATCAGCACCAGGTCGAGCAGCGCGGTGCGGCTCATCACGAAGTGCAGCCCGTCCACGGCGAGCAGACCGCCCGCCAGACAGCCCAGGAACGTCGAACGGAACAGCCTGCGGCCGATCCGGCACAGCATCAGCACCGACAGCGTGCCGAGCACGGCGACCATGAACCGCCAGCCGAACGGCGTGAGTCCGAAGATCTGCTCACCGATGCCGATGATCCACTTGCCGACCGGCGGGTGCACCACATAGCCGGGATCGGTCGGGACCGGCACCTGGGACGGGTCGTTGAGGATCAGCTTGTCGACGTCCTTGGGCCACGCCCCCTCGTACCCCTGCTTGATGAGCGCCCAGGAGTCCTTGGCGTAGTACGTCTCATCGAATATCACCGCGTGCGGGCTGCCGAGGTTCCAGAACCGCAGCACCCCGGCGACCGCCGCGACCAGCAGCGGACCGCCCCACGCCGACCAGCGCACCAGCCGGTCCGCGAGCGTCGGGGGGATTCCGAGCACCGCCCACAACTGGCCACCGGGGCGGGTGTACGGCGGAACCAGCCGGTCGCGCAGCCCGATACCGGGGCGCGGGAAATGGCCGAAGCGGCGCAGCCGCTGCTGCCAGGAAGTCGGCTCCGGGCCATGTTGTTCCCCGGCGTCTTGGCCCTGCCGGGCTTCGGGCGCAGTACTCGTCACCGCGCCATCGTAGGGAACGCATCTGTGCGAGTCCTGTCGCCCGTGCTGGGAGTATGGGGGTTGTGACTGGAACGACTGGAACGCTGGTACTCGCAGGGACCCCCATCGGCGACGTGGCGGACGCCCCGCCACGCCTCGCCGCCGAACTGGAGACGGCCGATGTCGTCGCCGCCGAGGACACCCGCCGGCTGCGCCGGCTGACCCAGGCGCTGGGCATCCACACCACGGGGCGTGTCGTCTCCTACTTCGAGGGCAACGAGTCCGCCCGCACGCCCGAACTCGTCGAGGCGCTGATGGGCGGCGCCCGGGTGCTGCTGGTCACGGACGCCGGGATGCCGTCCGTCTCCGACCCCGGATACCGGCTGGTCGCGGCGGCCGTGGAGAAGGACATCAAGGTCACCGCGGTGCCTGGCCCGTCGGCGGTGCTCACCGCGCTCGCCCTGTCCGCGCTGCCGGTGGACCGTTTCTGCTTCGAGGGCTTCCTGCCGCGCAAGGCCGGTGAGCGCCTCGGCAAGCTCCGCGAGGTCGCCGACGAGCGCCGCACCATGGTCTTCTTCGAGGCCCCGCACCGGCTCGACGACACCCTCGCCGCGATGGCCGAGGTCTTCGGCGCCGACCGGCGCGCCGCGGTGTGCCGGGAGCTGACCAAGACGTACGAGGAAGTGAAGCGCGGTCCGCTGGGCGAGCTCGCCGTCTGGGCGGCCGAGGGCGTACGGGGCGAGATCACCGTCGTCGTCGAGGGCGCGGCCGACTCCGGAGCCGAGGAACTGGACGCCGAGGAGCTGGTGCGCAGGGTGCAGGTGCGCGAGGAGGCGGGGGAGCGGCGCAAGGAGGCGATCGCCGCTGTCGCCGCCGCGGCGGGGCTGCCCAAACGCGAGGTGTTCGACGCGGTCGTCGCAGCAAAGAATGCGGCGCGGACCGGCCCAGCGGACGGCAAAGGACTATCGTGAAAGGCAAAGCGCGAGCCGCGTTCCGGCCCCTTTTGCCACGAGAAGGCCAAAACCGCTCCAACACTCGACAGGGCCCGGTGCGCTCCCGCCGGTAAAGGCGTCCACTGGATCCAGGACGCATTCTCCGGAGTGCTTGTCCGGCGGACAAGAGGAGCAGGCATGAGTGAGATCGCAGCAACCACCGTGCACGAGGCGTATGCCTTCGCCTGCATGAGGTGCGGATACGGCTGGGAACAGGCCTACGAAATAGAGCACCACGTCGACACCTCGAACCACGCATTCGTGGTCTACAAGGCGGACGGCGAACGCGTGCCGTCCCCGCTTTCCACACCTACCTGCACGAACTGCGGCGGGCACGTCGTACGGATCATGAGGGCCGGCCGCGTGTCCACGGTGCAGCAGCTGCTCACGAACCGCCGGCCGGCCCGCGAGGCCGACTCCGAGGTGCGGGAACCTGTCGCGGCCACGGCCGCCCCCGCGGGAGAACACCACTGGCACCTCTCGGACCTGCTTCACCCCTTCCACCGGAAGTGAGGCCCGCGCGGTGAGGTTCCCGGCCACGGTCCTCGTACGATCGTGGCCATGAGCCGTACCGAAGCCCCGCCGCTGCCCGAGCCCCTCCGGGTGCCGGTCGCCGATTCGCACACCCACCTGGACATGCAGGACGGCACCGTCGAGGAGGGCCTGGCCAGGGCCGCCGCGGTGAACGTGACGACCGTGATCCAGGTGGGCTGCGACGTGAAGGGCTCGCACTGGGCCGCCGAGACCGCGGCCGCGCACCCGAGCGTGTACGCGGCGGTGGCACTGCACCCCAACGAGGCTCCGAGGATCGTGCACGGGGACCCGGAAGGCCGGTCGCGGGAGGGAGTCCGTGAAGGCGGCGGGAGCGCCGCGCTCCACGAGGCGCTCGCCGAGATCGACGCGCTGGCCGCGCTCGACCACGTACGCGGCGTCGGCGAGACCGGACTGGACTACTTCCGGACCGGCCCCGAGGGCATGGCGGCCCAGGAGGAGTCCTTCCGGGCCCACATCGAGATCGCCAAGCGGCACGGCAAGGCGCTCGTCATCCACGATCGCGAGGCGCACGCCGATGTGCTGCGCATCCTGGCCGACGCGGGCGCCCCCGACCGGACCGTCTTCCACTGCTACTCCGGCGACGCCGACATGGCCCGACTCTGCGCGGACGCCGGGTACTTCATGTCCTTCGCGGGCAACATGACGTTCAAGAACGCCCAGCCGCTGCGCGACGCGCTCGCCGTGGCGCCCGTGGAACTGGTCCTGGTCGAGACGGACGCACCCTTCCTCACCCCCGCCCCGTACCGCGGACGGCCTAACGCGCCGTACCTGATTCCGGTCACGCTGCGCGCCATGGCCGAGGTCAGGGGCGTCGACGAGGACACCCTGGCGTCGGCGATCGCCGACAACACGGCTCGCGCGTTCGACTACTGACCCGGGATCCATGACGCCGGGTAGTCGCGCCGCTTTGGAGAGTGACGCCTCCTCCGCTATCGTCCCGGGCGCCAGGAGCGAGCCGGCCGGTACGGATCATCTGGAGCGAGCGTCGTGAGCAATTCGCAGGGCAGCCACCGTGCAGCACGCGGCAGGGGGCGTACGACGGCCGCCGGGGCGCGCGGGCCCGCGACCGTCGTCGTTCCTGGCCCGTCCCCGGTACCGCCG
This sequence comes from Streptomyces sp. NPDC002809, assembly GCF_040295435.1. NCBI lineage: Bacteria > Bacillati > Actinomycetota > Actinomycetes > Kitasatosporales > Streptomycetaceae > Streptomyces > Streptomyces sp. NPDC002809. The sequence goes on along the minus strand of NZ_JBEOVJ010000012.1, from coordinate 36,727 downwards.
CACGCCGGGGCGCGCGGGCCCGCGACCGTCGTCGTGCCGGGCCCGTCCCCGGTACCGCCGCACGAGGAGCTGACGCTCGCCGCGTGGCCCCGGCACACGCCGACCGTCGTCGACGTGCCGACCGGGCGGACCGTCGCCGCGCTCGGCAGCCCGTTCCGTATCGCACAGGCTCCCACCGTCACCGCCCTCACCGTGCCGGCGCCCGGTGGCAGGTCCGGGACGCGGCGGGGCGCCCGGCGGCGCCGGGTGTCCGTCCGCCCCGAGCGGCTGCGCCGACTGGTCCCGCGGGCCCTGGTGGTCGCCTTCCTGGCGGGCGGGACGACCGTGTTCGTCGCCGAGGACAAGGCGGTGACGCTGGACGTCGACGGGGAGCCCCGCACCCTGCACACGTTCGCGGACGACGTGGGCGAACTCCTTGCCGAGCAGGGCATCGGCGCGGACGACGACCGGACCGTGTCCCCGGCCCCAGGCACCCGCCTCGGCGACGGTGACGTGATCACCGTCGGCGGTCCGCGCCCGGTGACGCTCACGCTCGACGGGGTGCGGCGCAGGGTCTGGACCTCCGAGCCCACCGTCGGCGCCGCCCTGCGCCGACTGGGCGTGCGGGCCGACGGCGCGTACCTCTCCGTCTCCCGGTCCGCGCCGATCGGGCGCACCGGACTGACCCTGGACGTGCGCACCGAGCGCACCGTCACCGTGATGGCCGACGGCCGTGAACACACGGTCCGCACCACCGCAGGCACCGTCCGCGAGGCCGTCGCCCGGGCCGGTGTCGTCCTGCACGGCGAGGACACCACCTCCGTTGCCCCGGACAGCTTCCCGCGCGAGGGCCAGACCGTCTCGGTGCTCCGGATCACCACGACCCGGGTGGTGCGCGAGGAGTTGCTGCCGTACGCCGTGGAACGGTCCGGCGACGGGGCGCTCCCCGCCGGCACGGAGCGGGTCGACCGGGAGGGGCGGGACGGCTCGCGGCGCGTCATGTACGCCCTGCGGACCGTCAACGGTGTCCGGCAGAAGCCCCGGGTGCTGGCCGCCGAGGTCGTACGGCAGCCCGTCAGCCGGATCGTGAAGGCCGGCACCGGCCCCCGCACGGCCGGGACGGCCGGGTAGGGCCTTTCGTTCGGAACGGGCCGGGCTCGCGGGGTCCGGCACGCGCATCTCCGCCTTGTCGTCGGTCGCCAATGCTCCGCAGTGACTCCCTCCTCCGCCTTGCGGCCGCACGCACCGGACCCCGCTCCCTTGTCCGGCCTGTTCCGAACGAAAGGCCCTGGCGACAGCCCGTACGCTTAACGGGTGAGCACCACAGAGCCCGACGCCCTCCTGGGCCCCGCAGAGATCCGCGAGCTGGCCGCGACGCTGGGCGTACGCCCCACGAAGCAGCGCGGTCAGAACTTCGTCATCGACGCCAACACGGTCCGCCGGATCGTGCGCACCGCGGAGGTCCGCCCCGACGACGTGGTGGTCGAGGTCGGGCCCGGCCTGGGCTCGCTGACCCTGGCGCTGCTGGAGGCGGCCGACCGGGTCGTCGCCGTCGAGATCGACGACGTGCTGGCTGCCGCCCTGCCGGCCACGGTCGCCGCCCGGATGCCGGAGCGCGCCGACCGTTTCGCCCTCGTCCACTCGGACGCGATGCTCGTACGGGAGCTGCCGGGCCCGCCGCCGACCGCACTGGTCGCCAACCTTCCGTACAACGTCGCGGTGCCCGTGCTGCTCACCATGCTCGACCGTTTCCCGAGCATCGAGCGGACCCTGGTCATGGTGCAGGCCGAGGTCGCCGACCGGCTGGCCGCCAAGCCGGGCAACAAGGTCTACGGCGTGCCGTCGGTGAAGGCCAACTGGTACACCGACGTCAAGCGCGCCGGGTCCATCGGCCGCAAGGTCTTCTGGCCCGCGCCCAACGTCGACTCGGGTCTGGTGTCGCTGGTGCGCCGGACCGAACCCGTCGCGACCACGGCGAGCAAGGCCGAGGTCTTCGCGGTCGTCGACGCGGCCTTCGCCCAGCGCCGCAAGACGCTGCGGGCGGCCCTGTCCGGCTGGGCCGGCTCCGCGCCCGCCGCCGAGGCGGCCCTGGTCGCCGCCGGCATCTCGCCGCAGGCCCGCGGCGAGGCCCTCACGGTCGAGGAGTTCGCAGCCATCGCCGAGAACAAGCCGGAGCTGTCCGCATGAGCGAGAGCGTCACCGTCCGGGTACCCGCCAAGGTCAACGTCCAGCTCGCCGTCGGCGCCGCGCGCCCCGACGGCTTCCACGACCTGGCCAACGTCTTCCTCGCCGTCGGCCTGTACGACGACGTCACGGTCACCCCGGCCGACGGGCTCCGCGTCACCTGCTCGGGTCCGGACGCCGCCCAGGTACCGCTGGACGCCTCCAACCTCGCGGCCCGCGCCGCGACCGCGCTGGCCGAGCGGCACTGCATCGCGCCCGATGTGCACATCCACATCGCCAAGGACATCCCCGTCGCCGGCGGAATGGCGGGCGGCAGCGCGGACGCGGCCGGAGCGCTGCTGGCGTGCGACGCGCTCTGGTCCACCGGCGCCACCCGCGAGGAGCTCCTCGCCATCTGCGCCGAACTGGGCAGCGACGTGCCGTTCAGCCTGGTCGGCGGGGCGGCCCTCGGGGTCGGCCGCGGGGAGCGGCTCACCCCCGTCGAGGTCGGCGGCACCTTCCACTGGGTCTTCGCGGTCGCCGACGGCGGCCTCTCCACCCCGGCCGTCTACCGCGAGTTCGACCGGCTCACCGCCGGCACACGGGTGCCCGAGCCCGTCGCGTCCGCCGCGCTCATGGACGCGCTGCGGGCCGGCGACCCCGTCGCGCTCGCCGCGGCCCTCGGCAACGACCTGCAGGCCCCCGCACTGTCGCTGCGGCCCTCGCTGGCCGGCACCCTGGCGGCGGGCACCGCCGCGGGCGCACTGGCCGCGCTGGTCTCGGGCTCCGGGCCGACCACCGCGTTCCTGACCGAGGACGAGGCGTCGGCCCGCAAGGTGGCCGACGCGCTGACCGCCTCGGGGACCTGCCGCACCGCCCGGATCGCGGCGTCCCCGGCGCCGGGGGCGACGATTCAGCGGCCGTAGCGGTAGCGGCAGGAGGCGATGCGTACCTCGTCCTCGACCACGTGGCGGGCGAGGCGGTGTTCGTCGCCGATCCTCCGGGACCAGTACCCGTGGAAGCCGTGTCTCAGGGGCTCCGGTACAGGCAGGCCGTCTCCTTCATGGGGGCAGCAGCGGCGAATCCATAGGGGGCGGCAGCGGCGAGTGCGCCACCGCCCGCCCCGCCCCGCGCCCGGCCTCAGCCGAGCCGCACGCTCTGCTTCGCCAGCTCGAACGCCGGCAGCATGCCCTTGTGCTCCTGCGCGTCCAGCCCGCCCAGGTGCACCACGACCGGTCCGTCCGGGGTGGCGACGGCGAAGGCGCGGGCCGGGCGCGACTCCTCCATGATCTTGCTGTAGATGGTGTAGCCCACCTCGGTCACGGACAGCTTCCCGACCGTGGCCTGCGTGTACGTGATCTTCGAAGCGTTCTCGTCGGCCTTCACGAAGCCCTCCAGCGCCTGGCGCGCCGTGCTCCCGTTGCCGTCGCCCTGCCACACCCGCAGGAACCCGATGTGCCCCGCGGGCTTCGCGTCGATCTCGCAGACGATGCTGACCGGACCCTGCGTGCTGAGCTCGGCGAACTCGGAGTCCGGCTCCACGGGAGCCACGGCCTTCGCCTTCCAGTGCTGCGCCAGGTCGAAGGCGACCGGCAGCTCGCATCCGGAACCGGGGCCCCCGACCGTGCCGCCCTTGGCCGCGGTCCCGTCGCCCGCCCCGTGCGCGGCAGCCCCGCCGCCCGGCTTGGTGTCCGCCTTCGTACCGTCGCCGGACCCCGACGAGCAGCCGGTCAGCGCGACGGCTGCCAGCAGGACGGGCGCCAGGCCGCGAACCGTACGTCGTGTCATGAAGTTCCCCACCCCGGTGAGACCCGGAACCGGCCCGGATCTTGATCAATTCGGGCAAGGTACCGCACAGGGGTGTCCGGGCGAACGCCGTTTTCCGACCCCGTCCCGCACGGGTGAGCGGGCGCTCGTACGGAGGCCGGTGCCATGGCGACTACGCTGAAGGCCAGTGTTCTCCTTCGAGCTGGAGCGTTTGTGGCCGTCAACCTCGTCAATGTCGAGCAGGTCAGCAAGGTGTACGGCACCCGTGCGCTGCTCGACGGTGTGTCCCTCGGCGTGTCCGAGGGGGACCGGATCGGTGTCGTCGGCCGTAACGGAGACGGAAAGACGACCCTCATCCGGATGCTCGCCAAGCTGGAGGAGGCGGACACCGGCCGCGTCACCCACAACGGCGGACTGCGCCTCGGCGTCCTGACCCAGCACGATTCGCTGGACCCGAAGGCCACGATCCGCCACGAGGTCATCGGCGATCTCGCGGACCACGAGTGGGCGGGCAGCGCCAAGATCCGCGATGTGCTGACCGGACTCTTCGGCGGCCTCGACCTGGCCGGCTTCGAGCAGGGCCTGGACACCGTCATCGCCCCGCTCTCCGGTGGCGAGCGCCGCCGGATCGCGCTGGCCAAGCTGCTCATCGCCGAGCAGGACCTGATCGTCCTCGACGAGCCGACCAACCACCTCGACGTCGAGGGCATCTCCTGGCTGGCCGGACATCTGCGCGCCCGCCGCTCCGCACTGGTCTGCGTCACCCACGACCGGTGGTTCCTCGACCAGGTCTGCACCCGCATGTGGGACGTCCAGCGCGGCACGGTCCACGAGTACGAGGGCGGCTACAGCGACTACGTCTTCGCCCGGGCGGAGCGGGAGCGGATCGCCGCCACCGAAGAGGGCAAGCGGCAGAACCTGATGCGCAAGGAGCTGGCCTGGCTGCGGCGCGGCGCCCCCGCACGCACGTCCAAGCCGCGCTACCGCATCGAGGCGGCCAACGAGCTGATCGCCGATGTGCCGCCGCCCCGCGACACCAGCGCGCTGATGAAGTTCGCCAACGCCAGGCTCGGCAAGACCGTCTTCGAGCTGGAGGACGTGACCGTCCAGGCCGGCCCCAAGACGCTGCTCACCCATCTCACCTGGCAGCTCGGCCCCGGCGACCGGATCGGCCTGGTCGGGGTCAACGGCGCGGGCAAGACCTCGCTGCTGCGGGCGCTGGAGCAGGCGGCCCGCACCCAGGGCGAGGCGCAGCCCGCCGCCGGGAAGATCGTCGTCGGCAAGACCGTGAAGCTGGCCTACCTCTCCCAGGAGGTGGCGGAGCTCAACCCGAACCTCCGGGTGCTGGAGGCCGTGCAGCAGGTGCGCGACCGGGTCGACCTCGGCAAGGGCCGGGAGATGACCGCGGGCCAGCTCTGCGAGCAGTTCGGCTTCTCGAAGGAGAAGCAGTGGACCCCGGTCGGCGACCTCTCCGGTGGTGAGCGCCGCCGGCTGCAGATCCTGCGGCTGCTGATGGACGAGCCGAACGTCCTCTTCCTCGACGAGCCCACCAACGACCTCGACATCGAGACCCTGACCCAGCTGGAGGACCTCCTCGACGGCTGGCCCGGGTCGATGATCGTGATCTCCCACGACCGGTTCTTCATCGAGCGGACCACGGACAAGGTGCTGGCGCTCCTCGGCGACAAGGCGCTGCGGATGCTGCCGCGCGGTATCGACGAGTACCTGGAGCGCAGGCTGCAGATGGCCGGGTCCGCCGCGCCCGCGGCGCCCGCCGCGGCCTCCCGGGCCGCCGCCCCTGCGCCGGGTGTCTCGCCGCAGGAGGCACGCGCGGCCAAGAAGGAACTCCAGAAGGTCGAGCGGCAGCTCGACAAGATGTCGACCCGCGAGACGACGCTGCACGCCCAGATCGCCGACAACGCCACGGACTTCGAGAAGGTCGCGAAGCTCGACGCCGAACTGCGTGAACTGGTCGCGGAACGCGATGTGCTGGAGATGCGCTGGCTGGAACTGGCCGAGGAGGCCTGACCGGCCGCTGAGGCGTCTTGCCGCGTGGCCGGCACAACTGCCGTGACCGGTGTGGCCGATGAGGCCTGTGGTGCGGGTGGTAGAAAGAAGCCATGCCCGGCGCGACCGCCGGAGCGCGTCGCACCACAGGCACCGACGGAACAACAACGGAACAGGGGGACGGGCCGATGAGCCAGCCGCCCGGACAGCAGCCGCCCCAGGGTGGGTTCGGAGCTCCTTACGACCCGCCCCCCGGGGCGTATCCGCCACCGGCCGCCCCGCCGCAGCCCGCCGGCCCGTACAACCAGCCCGGCCAGTACGGCAGTCAGCCCGGCCCGTACAACCAGCAGCCGCAGGGCCACGGGTACGGCTACCCGCCCCAGCAGCAGCAGACCTGGCAGCAACAGCAACAGCAACAGCAGCAGGGTTACGGCTACCCGACGCAGCCGCCGCAGTCCGGCGGACCGCGGGGCGGAGGCCGGTTCCGCGGCCGGACCGGGATGATCGTCGGCGGCCTGCTCGCGGTGGTGCTGCTGGCAGGCGCCGGCATCTGGCTCGCCACCGGCGACGACGGGAAGCCCACGGCGAACGGCGGACACACCTCCGCGCCGCCGACCCCCGCGCCGACCCTGGACCAGGGCGACGGCAAGGGCGACAGCGACGACGACGGTACGGTCACGCCCCGCGAGGAGGCCGCCGAGGTCAACGCGGCGCTCAAGCCGGGGGAGTCGAAGCTCCTCTGGCTCCGGAAGAGCGGTGTCGACCTCCCTGAGGGCGGCGAGGACGTGTACGGCCCGTGGTTCGCCGGCGACACCGTTGTCACAGCCATGTACCACACCGTCACGGGCTATTCGATAGCCGACGGGACGCTCAAGTGGAGCCTGCGGCTGCCCACCAACGCGTGCGGGGCGCCCACCCAGCCCACCGCCGACGGCAAGATCGTCCTGGGCATCGAGCACAGCACGGCGGAGGACGCGTCCTGCGACAACCTTCAGATGGTCGACCTCACGACGGGCAAGGCCGGCTGGCGCAAGGAGTACGTCCGCGACGGCGCCTGGGACGGGCTCTCCGACCTCGCGATGGCGATCAACGGCGACACCGTGACAGTGGGGCGCACCAGCAGGACCGACGCCTTCCGAGTCAGTGACGGCAAGGTGCTGTTCGGCAAACTGCCCGGCAACTGCCAGCCGTTCGGCTTCGCCAGCGGCCCGGTGGCGATCGCCGCGGCGAGCTGCCAGACCGCCGCGGACGACCACAAGGAACACCAGGTGCAGCGGATCGACCCCGCCACCGGCAAGGTGCAGTGGACGTACAAGGTCAAGAAGGGCTGGCAGGTCGCGCAGATCTACTCCGCCGACCCCATCGTGATCTCACTCACGCAGCCGGAGAAGTGGGGCATCCTCGTGCTCAACGCCGACGGCACCTACCGCACACAGCTCTCCGGCGGACCGGGCGAGTACGCCGTCGAGTGCGACAAGGACCGGCGCGTCCAGGGGGCCAACCTCGACAGCTGCGCCGGGGTGGCCGCCGGTGCGAACACGTTCTACATGGCGACCAAGGCCGTCGACATCAAGACCGGTGACGGCAACCAGGTCGCCGCCTTCGATCTGTCCACCGGCAAGCACAAGTGGACGGTCAGCTCCCCGAAGGACCAGGCCCTCACTCCGCTGCGGACGGATGGCGGCAGGCTGCTGATGTACCTCGGGGCCGCGAAGAACAAGGGGGGCGGCATCGCCTCCCTCCCGGCCACCGGCGGTAAGTGGGACATGCTGGTGCGGCACCCGGCGGCGGCCTCCGTGCTTGAACGCAGCTTCTACGCCCCGGTCGTCTCCTACGCGGGCGGACGCAGCATCCTCACGCATACGAGGATCAGCGGCACGGACGACGAGGAGATAGAGCTGCGATCCATGGCGGCCTTCGGCAACTGACGGCCGATCAGTGTCCGGGCAGGCGTAACGGCGGTATCACGGGCCGGTTCTCCCTTGGGAACAGGGGCGGACCGAACCGCAGCGGGTGGCGGACCGGGTGGTACAAAGAAGCCCCGCTCGACTGACGTAACACTGCGGGATCCATGCCCGATTCGCTCCATTTCGCTGGTAATTCAGGGGTCTTCGCCGACTCCCGGGGCTCCGGCGTGATCGCGGGGGAGTCCGGACCGGGCACCGGACCGCATGAAGGGGGACGCGCTGATGACCCAGCCGCCCAGCCAGCAACCGCCGCAGGGAGGCTTCGGCGCTCCGCAGGAGCCGCCGCACGGGGTCCCACAGCCGCCCCAGGGCCCGCCGCAGACGCCGCCGCCCGCGCAACCGCCCCAGGCCCCGGCCGCCCAGCCGGGTTACGGCTACCCCCAGCAGCCGGGTCCGTACGGCCAGCCGCAGCAGCCCGGCCCCTACGGCCAGCCGCAGCAGCTGGGCCCGTACGGCCAGCCCCAGCAGCCGGGTCCGTACGCCCAGCAGCCGGGCCCCTACGGTCAGCCGCAGCAGCCCGGTTACGGCTATCCGCAGCAGCAGTACCCCGGTGCGCCGGTCCCGGCCGGGCCGACGGGACCCGGCGGGGGCAACCCCTTCAAGGGCAAGCCCGCCATGATCATCGGGGCTGCGGTCGCCGCGCTCCTGGTCATCGGCGGCGGCGTCTACCTGGCCACGAGCGGGGGCGACGACGAGAAGAAGCCCATCGCGAAGAAGAGCGGCGAGGTCAAGGCGCCGTCCACCTCGCCCACCGTCGACGAGGGCGACGGCGACGGCACCGGCCGCGAGGGCGACGACGACCTGAACGGCGGGCGCAAGCCCGGCGAGGCGAAGGTCCTCTGGCTCCAGAAGAACGACGTCGACCTGCCGCGCAACGGCGCTGACGTGTACGGCCCGTGGATCGTCGGCGACACCATCGTCAAGGGCATGTACCGCACGGTCTCCGGCTACTCGGTGGCCGACGGCAAGGAGAAGTGGAAGCTGAAGCTTCCCGCCGACATCTGCGCGGCGCCGGCACAGACCACCACGGCCGGCAAGATCGTCATCGGGGTCAAGAACGGCACCACGGACAAGGCCGACTGCTCCGACCTCCAGCTGATCGACCTCAACACCGGCAAGACCGGCTGGAAGAAGTCGGTCAAGAGCAGCGGTCTCTTCGACCTGATGTCGGACATCTCCCTCGCCATCAGCGGCGACACCGTGACGGTCGGCCGCACCGGCGCCTCCAACGCGTTCCGGGTGAGCGACGGCAAGGAGCTGTTCGGCAAGCGCGAAGGCATCTGCCAGCCGTTCGCCTTCGCGGGCGGCGCCAAGCTGATCGCCGCCACCAGCTGCCGCACCGACGACCTCGACAACCCGCAGCACCAGATCGAGCAGATCGACCCGAACACGGGCAAGCCCAAGTGGACCTACAGGCCCGCGCGTGGCTGGGAGATCGACAAGGTCTACTCGGTGAGCCCCCTCATCGTGTCGCTGACCAAGGGAAGCAGCAGCGACAACAAGCAGTGGAGCATCCTCGCGCTCCGGGAGAACGGCACGCTCCGCTCGCAGATCGTCAGCGACAAGGGCGACAAGTTCGCACCGGACTGCGGTGGCGCGTTCGCCATCTTCGGCCAGCGCCTGGACGGCTGCACCGGTGTCGCGGCCGACGCCAACACCTTCTACATGGCGACGCAGGACGACACCAGCGGCTCCGGCCGCACCAACAAGGTCGTCGCCTTCAACCTGAACACCGGCAAGACGAAGTGGAAGGCGAAGGCCCCGGCCGAGCAGACCGTGAAGCCGCTGCGGATGGAGGGCGGCAACGTGCTCCTCTACGTGGACGCCGGCTACAACAAGGGCGGCGGGATCGCCACCCTGGCACCCTCCGGCGGCAGCCCGAAGACGGTGCTCCAGCACCCGGCGTCCACGGCTCAGATCGAGAGCTCGTTCTGGGACGAGGACGTCCTCTACGCGGACGGCCGCTCGTTCATCGTGAGCGGGCGGGTCAGCGCGAGCAACGACGAGGAAGAGCTGGAGACGAAGACCATGATGGCCTTCGGCAAGTAACGCTCCCCACGGCACCCGCAGGAACACCACCGGTCGCGGACGGCGCCAGACCCGCCCGCGACCGGCTCCGGCCCACCGCCCGACTCCCCTTCTCCCGAGGTACGCAACGCCATGACGCAGCCGCCCCAGCCGCCGCCCAACGACCCGTCCCAGGGCGGGTTCGGCGCGCCGCAGGACCCCCCGCCCGGTGGTTTCGGTGCCCCGCAGGACCCGCCGCCGGGTGGTTTCGGTGCCCCGCAGGACCCGCCGCCGGGTGGTTTCGGTGCCCCGCAGGACCCGCCGCCGGGTGGTTTCGGTGCCCCGACGCCGCCGCCCGCGGACCCGTTCGGCAAGCAGCCGGCCACCCCGCCGCCCCCGGCCCCGGGCGGCTACGGCTCCCCGCCCCCCGCGGGCCCGCCCCAGCAGCAGCCCGGCTACGGCTACCCGCAGGGCCGGCCGACGCAGCCCGGCTACGGATTCCCGCAGACACCCGCGCAGGGCCAGCCCCAGCAGCCGTCCGGCTACGGCTTCCCGCCCGGCCAGGCACCGCAGCAGGGGTACGGCTTCCCGCCCGGCCAGCCGACGCAGCAGGGCTACGGCTACCCGACCACCCCGATGCAGCAGCCGTACCAGTCGCCGCAGCCCGGCGGCAACGGACCGAAGAAGTTCTCCACGCAGTCCCGGATCATCGTCGCCGCGGCGGTCGCCGTGGCACTGATCATCGGTGGCGGTGTCTGGTTCGCGTCGACCGGCGACGGCAAGAAGAAGGACGAGGCGTCCACCTCCGGCGGCACCACGGGTGAGAACAAGGGCGGTTCGGGCAGCAGCCTCGGCGGCGGCGGCAAGGAGAAGGCCCCGGCCAACATCAAGGCCGAGGTCGGCTTCCAGCTCCCGCAGCCCAAGGTCACCGATGTCACCACGGTCGCCGGCTCCTGGCTGACCGACAAGGCGTACGTGAAGACGGGCGTCAACGAGGTCGTCGGCTACGACCTGGCCAAGGGCACCAAGCTCTGGTCGATCCCGCTGGACGGCCAGCTGTGTGCCGCCTCCCGGCACATGAGCAAGGACTTCAAGACGGCCGTCGCCTTCGAGGAGGGCAAGCGGACCGCGGCGAACAAGTACCCCACCTGCAACCAGGTGGGCGCCCTGGACCTGAACACCGGCAAGCTCCTGTGGAGCAAGTCGGTGACCGCGTCCACCGGCGGTGACCGCCCGGTCCGGTTCGACGAGATCACCCTCAGCGGCACCACGGTCGCCGCCGGCGGCACCGAGGGCGGCGCCGCCTTCGACCTGAACACCGGTGCCGAGCGCTGGAAGCCGAAGGTCAGCACGGACGGCTGCTACGACAAGGGGTACGGCGGCGGCGAGGCACTGGCCGTCGTCCGCAAGTGCGGGACGTACGACGACCCGCAGCTCGTCATCCAGGCCCTGAACCCGACGACGGGCGCCCCGCTCTCCTCGTACAAGATGCCGCCCGGCGTCGAGTACGCGAGCATCATCTCCACCAAGCCGCTGGTCGTCGCCGCCGACGTCGGCGACACCGCCGGCGACGGCAGCGGCATCTCGGACTTCTTCTCGATCGACGCGGCCAGCGGCAAGCTGCTCACCAGGATCGCGGCGGACGGCGAGAAGTACGCGGCGAGCTGCCGCGCCACGAAGGTCGAGAGCTGCCAGCACCTCGCGGTCGGCAACAACCGCATCTACGTGCCCACCGAGGAGCACGAGGGCACCGGGGAGTACGGCAACACCAACGAGATCGTCTCGTTCGACCTGGCCACCGGCAAGCCGACCAGCGACCGCGCCGACGCCGGCGACCGCTACTCGATGTTCCCGGTGCGCATGGACGGCGGCAACATCATCGCGTACAAGGAACCCCCCTACGACAAGGGCGGCCAGATCGTCTCCATCGACGGCGCCACCTTCAAGCAGACCGTGCTGATGGACAACCCGGGCGACGAGTCCGTCCGGGACGCGGAGACCAGCTTCTCCTCGGACTACGCCGAGTACATCTACGGCAACGGCAAGCTGTACATCTCGGAGACGATGGTCAGCAAGCCGCGGGAGAGCTCGCTGGACGACAAGGAGTACCTCGTCGTCTCGTTCAGCACGAGCTGACCGCCGGATGTGCGTGAGGGGGTGGAGCCGGCCGGCTCCACCCCCTCACGCATGTCCCGCCCCAACCGCGACGAGGTCAGGAGCTGCTGCTGTCGTCGTGGGCCGGGTACACGATGCCGGACGAGACGCACTTCGGGACGGTGCTGCCCTCCATCCGGCACAGCTCGATCCGTGCGGTGCCGATCCGGCCACCGGGGTTGGCGTAACCGGTCGCGTCCCGGGCGGTGGGGACCCGGTGGATCGGGAAGCAGCGGGTTCCGCGTCGCCGGTGGTGGGCAGACGCACGCCCACCGAGTGGCCGTCGGCGTCCTTGTCCTTCACGTACCGGCGGAGCGGGTCGAGCCCGTACGGGCTGAGCCTCCAGGCGGTTTTCACCTCGGCGTATCCCCATGCCGTCGGGACGTCTTCGCCGGTGGCGTCGGACGCGGCGGCAGCCGTACCGGTGAACGCGGGGCCTGCCGGCCCGGCAGACGTGGCCGCGGAGACGAGCAGGGTCTTCTTGAGGCGCACGCTTCCCCGGAGGCCGTTCCGTACTGGTCGGTAGGCAGATTGCAACAGTCTGAATTCGGCCACGATGAGTCATCAACTCGCTGCGAAAGGACCCGAAGTCGGCTATCTCGATGCTTCTGCCCGCTAAGACGCCCGCCGCCTCGAACAAGCGTGTAACTTGCCGGGTCTGGAGAGGGCCGGGGGGGCCTGCTGGCGCTATGGGGGGTTTCTCGATGGGCGTGCGGCTCATGGTGATCGATGACCACCGACTGCTGGCCGAGGCACTGGCCTCGGCACTGAAACTGCGGGGTCATCGGGTGCTCGCCGCTGCCGCGCCCACCTCCGGTGCGGCGGAACTGGTCGTCAGCAGGGCTCCGGAGATCTGCCTGTTCGGCACGGCGGCACCAGCCGAACCGGGCACCTTCGACCCGGTCGTCAGGATCAGGCGCGAGCGCCCGCAGACCGCCGTGGTGGTCCTCGGCCCGGTGCCCAGTCCGCGCGGCATCGCCGCCGCCTTCGCGGCAGGCGCCGCGGGGTACGTCCGGCACGACGAGCGCATCGAGGGTGTCGAGCGGGCCATCGCCAAGGCGCGCGCCGGTGAGGCGGCGATCGCGCCGCAACTGCTCCAGGGCGCCTTCGCCGAACTGCTCAACCCGGCCGCCCAGCCGGACGACGAGGGCCGGCGGCTGCTGCAGATGCTCACCCCGCGCGAGATCGAGGTCCTGGTCCGGGTCGCCGAGGGCGAGGACACCCGGCTGATCGCGGCCGGTATGCGGATCGCGCCGAGCACCGCCCGTACCCATGTGCAGCGCGTGCTGATGAAGCTGGGCGTCGGCTCCCGGCTGGAGGCGGCGGCGCTCGCCGCCCGTACGGGGCTGCTGGACCGGGCGGCCCTGGGGACGCGGCAGGGGCAGGACCCCGTCGGCTGACGCTGTCCGGCCCCTGCCGTTGGTGGTGGCGCGTCAGTTGCCCGGCGTGTCCGTGATGTCGGGCGCGGCGGCCGGCGGCTGGGCCGGGCGCGGCTTCGGCCGGACCGGGAAGAGCAGCTTCAGGGCCGGCATGGCGAGCCCCGTCCGCAGGTTGATGTGGACGCCCTCGGCCTTCTTCGGGCCGGCGTCGGAGGGGCCGATCCGCGCGATGGCGACGATGACTCCTTGAAGCGTTCTTCCGGCCGAGGCCGGGAGACTCCTGCTTGCCTCGCGGCAGCGGGCTCGACGCGCTTCGCGCGCCTGACGCCTCCCCTTCCGGCAGCCGGGACGGGCGCGAGGCCCATCCGGTACAGGTGCGAGACGTCCCCGGGCTGCGTCGTGGTCGGCGTTGCCCGACCAGCCGCAGCGCGGTTTCCTGCGCGCGAACGCGGCCGGGGCTCCCGATCGCCCGGCGTCGGCGATGCCGGAGCGTTCCACCGCTCCGGCATCGAAAGCCGGGGCCGGTTATTCGTTCCTCGCCCGAACAGCGCCGAACCGCCGACCTCGATCCCGTGAGACTCCCAGCGCGTCGCCGGGCCCTCTCATTGACGGGATTGTTGATTCGTGGTTCATTGTGTTCGGTTCTGTTTGGGAGGAGTCTGGTGAAGAAGACGGTTACGACGCTCGCCGACGGCCGGGAGCTGATCTACTACGACAGCCGTGACGACGTCGTGCGCGACGCAGTCGACCGGCGTCCGCTCGACCCCGTCTCCACCTCGTCCGAGGTCCGCCGCGACCCGCTCCTCGGCGACAGCGTCGCCATCGCCTCGCACCGCCAGGGCCGCATCTACCACCCGCCGGCCGACGAGTGCCCGCTCTGCCCCTCGCAGGAGGGCCGGCAGAGCGAGATCCCGGAGCCGGACTACGACGTCGCCGTCTTCGAGAACCGCTTCCCCTCGCTCGCCGGCGACTCCGGCCGCTGCGAGGTCGTCTGCTTCACGTCCGACCACGACGCGTCCTTCGCCGACCTCACCGAGGAGCAGGCCGCACTCGTCCTGGAGGCGTGGACCGACCGCACCACCGAGCTCGCCGGGCTCCCCCAGGTCACGCAGGTGTTCTGCTTCGAGAACCGGGGCGCCGAGATCGGCGTCACGCTCGGCCACCCGCACGGCCAGATCTACGGCTACCCGTTCGTCACCCCGCGCACCGAGCTGATGCTCCGCTCCGCAGCGGATCACCGCACCGAGACCGGCGGCAACCTCTTCGACGACGTGCTGGCCCGCGAGGAGGCCGACGGCTCGCGGATCGTGCTCGCCGGCGAGCACTGGGTGGCCTTCGTCCCGTACGCGGCGCACTGGCCGTACGAGGTCCATCTCTACCCGCGCCGCCGCGTCCCGGACCTGCGGGAGCTCGACGAGGCCGCACGCACGGAATTCCCACAGGTCTATCTGGAACTCTTGAGGCGATTCGACCGGATCTTCGGCCCCGGCGAGCCGCCGACCCCGTACATCTCCGCCTGGCACCAGGCGCCGTTCGGAGTCGAGGGACGGGACGACTTCGCGCTCCATCTGGAGCTTTTCACCATTCGACGTACCTCCGGCAAGCTGAAGTTCCTCGCGGGTTCCGAATCCGGCATGAACGTGTTCATCAACGACGTGCCGCCGGAGACCGCGGCCCAGCGACTGCGAGAGGTAGCGAGCGAGTGAGCAACTCCCCGAAGAAGTACCTGGTGACCGGCGGCGCGGGATACGTGGGCAGCGTGGTCGCCCAGCACCTGCTGGAGGCCGGGCACACCGTCACCGTCCTCGACGACCTCTCCACGGGCTTCCGCGAGGGCGTCCCGGCCGGTGCCGAGTTCATCGAGGGCCGCATCCAGGACGCCGCGAAGTGGCTGGACGCCTCCTACGACGGGGTGCTGCACTTCGCGGCCTACTCCCAGGTCGGCGAGTCCGTCGCCGACCCGGAGAAGTACTGGGTCAACAACGTCGGGGGCTCCACCGCCCTGCTCGCCGCGATGCGTGACGCCGGGGTGCGCACCCTCGTCTTCTCCTCCACCGCCGCCACCTACGGCGAGCCGGTCTCCAGCCCCATCACCGAGGCCGACCCCACCGCCCCGACCAGCCCGTACGGCGCCACCAAGCTCGCCGTCGACCACATGATCACCGGCGAGGCGGCCGCCCACGGCCTGGCCGCGGTCTCGCTGCGGTACTTCAACGTGGCCGGGGCCTACGGAGACTGCGGCGAGCGGCACAGCCCCGAGTCCCACCTCATCCCGCTGGTCCTCCAGGTTGCGCTCGGGCAGCGCGAGTCGATCTCCGTGTACGGCGACGACTACCCCACCCCCGACGGCACCTGCGTCCGCGACTACATCCACGTCGCCGACCTCGCCGAGGCCCACCTGCTGGCCCTCGGCGCCGCCACCGCGGGCGAGCACCTGATCTGCAACCTCGGCAACGGCAACGGCTTCTCGGTCCGCGAGGTCATCGAGACGGTCCGCCAGGTCACCGGCCACCCGGTCCCCGAGACCGCGGCCCCCCGCCGCGGCGGCGACCCGGCCGTGCTCGTCGCCTCCGCCGCCACCGCCAGGGAGCGCCTCGGCTGGCAGCCGTCCCGCGCCGACCTGGCCGGAATCGTCTCCGACGCCTGGACGTTCGCCCGCCGAGAGGAGCCCACCGCACCATGACCGACAACGCTGAGCTGACCGCCTCCTTCACCGAGCTCTACGGGGCCGAGCCCGAGGGGGTCTGGGCCGCCCCCGGCAGGGTCAACCTGATCGGCGAGTACACCGACTTCAACGACGGCTTCGTGATGCCGCTCGCGCTGCCGCACACCGCGCGGGCGGCCGTGGCCCGCCGTACCGACGGCGAACTGCGGCTCCACTCCACCGATGTGCCCGGAGGCGTCGTCCAGCTCCGCGTCGACGAGCTGGTCCCGCACGAGGGCCACGGCTGGGCCGCCTACCCTGCCGGTGTCGTCTGGGCGCTGCGCGAGGCCGGCCACGAGATCAGCGGCGCCGACATCCAGCTGTCCTCCACCGTCCCCACCGGCGCCGGGCTCTCCTCGTCCGCCGCCCTCGAAGTGGTGACGGGGCTGGCCCTGAACGACCTCTTCGGGCTCGGGCTCACCCCCGCCGAGCTCGCGGTCCTCGCCCAGCGCGCCGAGAACGCGTTCGTCGGCGTCCCCTGCGGCGTCATGGACCAGATGGCATCGGCCTGCTGCACCGAGGGCCACGCCCTGCACCTGGACACCCGCGACCTCACCCAGCGCCAGGTCCCCTTCGACCTGGCCGCCCAGGGTCTGCGGCTCCTGGTCGTCGACACCCGCGTCAAGCACGCGCTGGGCGACGGCGCGTACGCGGAGCGGCGCGCGGGCTGCGAGGAGGGGGCCCGTCTCCTCGGCCTCCGCACCCTGCGCGAGCTTCCGTACGAGGGGCTGGGAGAGGCCCTCGGCACCCTGGCCGCGTCCGGCGCGGACGAGTCCGTCGTGCGCTACGTACGCCATGTGGTCGGCGACAACCAGCGCGTCGAGCAGGTCATCGCGTTGCTCGACTCCGGCGAGGTGCGCGCGGCCGGCCCGGTCCTCACCGCCGGCCATGTCTCGCTCCGCGACGATCTGCGGGTCTCCTGCGTGGAGCTGGACCTGGTCGTCGAGACGGCGAACGCCGCCGGTGCGCTCGGCGCGCGGATGACCGGCGGCGGCTTCGGCGGCTCGGCGATCGTGCTCGTGGAGGAGTCGCAGGCGGACACGGTCACCAAGACCGTGCAGGAGGCGTTCGCCGCAGCGGGTTACGCGGCGCCGGGGGTCTTCCCCGCGACGCCGTCGGCGGGGGCCCGCCGGCTGGTCTGAGCCGGGCGCGAACCGGTCAGCCGAGTTCCTTGGTGAGCGTGAACTCGGTTACTCCGGGAGGGTAGTTCTCGACCCGCCCGCTCACCTCGTAACCCCGCTTCCGGTAGAAGTCCGGGGCCTGGAAGTCCCAGGTCTCCACCCGGGAGCGGGTGCAGGACCGGTCCGTACCGGCCACCCGTTCCGCCTCGGCGAGCATCCGCGAGCCGAGGCCGGAACCGCGGTGGCGGGGGTCGACCCAGAGCAGATCCACGTGGAGCCAGTACGCCCAGGTGCGCCCGGTCAGCCCCGCTGCGATCCGGCCCTCCGCGTCCAGCGCCCATACCTCCAGCGGGACTTCGAGCGCGGCCGGTGTATCGCGCAGGGCGCGGATCCGCGGTGAGCGTGCGGTGTTGTCGTCACGCAGCCACCTGTTCAGCAGCTGACGTCGTTCTTTGTCCACTTCTGTCTCAAGACGGAACATGAACAACACCCTAGGACCCCACTGTCTGCCAGTTCTGTGAATCTCCTTCCGCTCCGGGCCGCCGCCCGTACGCTGATGCACAGCACCGGCGGGGGCCGGTGCTGATTCAGGGGTACGAGACAGCCGGGTGCGACGCCCGGGCGGGATGGCAGTCGGAACACGGCGGCGGCCGTGGACTGCGGTTCAACTCCCCGCTCCGGGCGTCGCACCCGCGCCGGTCCGTCCCTGCCGGGGGTCGCACGCTTCGGGCGCCCCAGAACGCACAGCATGGGGGTGTCTGTGGCCCGTATCCGGGTTCTCGTCGTCGACGACCACCGCATTTTCGCCGAGTCACTCGCCGCGGCGCTCGCCGCCGAGCCGGACGTCGACGTGGCCGCGGCGGGCAGCGGCCCGGCCGCACTGCGCTGTCTGGAACGCGCGGCGGCCGAGGGGCGCGGTTACGACGTGATACTCGTCGATGCCGAACTGGGCATCGTGCGCCCGCCCGGCCGCCCGGCCGCAGGCCCGGTTCCGGTGCCCGCTCCGAACAGCGGGGAGAACGGCCTGGTCGACGGCATCTCCCTGGTGGCCGGCATCCGTTCGCTGCGGCCTTCGGTGCGCACGGTGGTGCTCGCCGAGAAGGACGACGCGAGCAGGGCCGCGCGCGCACTCCAGGCGGGCGCCTGCGGCTGGGTGGCCAAGGACAGCTCGCTGCAACGGCTGCTCGCGGTGATCCGGGGTGTCCTGCGCGACGAGACGCATCTGCCGCCCGCGCTGCTCACCGGCGTGCTGCGGGAGCTGATGGCGGACCGCAAGCACCGCACCGAGAGCGAAGAGCTCGTCGAGTCCCTGACCCCGCGCGAGCGTGAGGTGCTGCGCTGCATGGTGGCGGGGCTCGGCCGCAAGGCGGTGGCGGAGCGGCTCTTCCTCTCCCCGCACACCGTGCGTACGCACATGCAGAACGTGCTGGGGAAGCTGGGTGTCCACTCGACGCTGGCGGCCGTCGCGCTGGCCCGGCGGGCGGGCGTCGGCCCGGCCGACCTGGAAGCACCGGCCCCGGTGCCGGTCCTAGCCGGGGATGTTGTCGAACGGGGCGGTCAACTGGCGTAGCAGTCCGGCCAGTTCACCCCGCTGGCGGCGGGAGAGCTCACCCAGGATGGCGCGCTCCTGGGCGAGCAGGCCGGCCAGTGACTGGTCGGCCTTGTCGCGGCCCTCGGCGGTCAGCCGGACCAGCACGCCACGGCGGTCGCTGGGGTCGGGGAGCCGCTCGACGAGATTCTTCTTGGTCAGCCGGTCGATGCGGTTGGTCATCGTGCCCGAGGTGACCAGGGTCTGGGTGAGGAGCTGGCCGGGGGAGAGCTGGTACGGGTCGCCCGCGCGGCGCAGCGACGTGAGGACGTCGAACTCCCACGGCTCCAGGTGGTGCTCGGCGAAGGCGATTCTGCGGGCCCGGTCGAGATGGCGGGCCAGGCGGGAGACGCGGCTGAGGACCTCGAGTGGTTCCACGTCGAGGTCGGGGCGCTCTCGGCGCCATGCAGCGACCAGTCGGTCGACCTCGTCCTCCATGTGGATCAGTGTAGAGGGTCTGTCGACATGAAGTCTCTTGAATTCAAGTGTCTTGACATCAAGATACTTCCGGGATGATCCTCGACCACATGACCACACCCACCTGGGACCCGCAGCAGTACCTGCGCCACGCGGACCACCGCACCCGCCCCTTCCACGACCTGCTGGCCCGCGTCCCCGAGCTGCCGGGCGCCCCCGCCCCCCGGATCGCCGACCTCGGCTGCGGCGCGGGCAACGTCACCGCCCTGCTCGCCGCACGCTGGCCGACGGCCCGCATCACCGGCTACGACAACTCCCCGCAGATGCTGGACCGGGCCCGCGCCCACGCCACCGCCCTGCTGGACTTCGCCGAGGCCGACGCCTCGACCTGGACCCCCGGGCAGCCGCACGACCTGATCATCTCCAACGCACTGCTCCAGTGGGTCCCCGGCCACGCCGACCGCTTCCCTGACTGGCTGGCCGCCCTCACCCCGGGCGGCACCCTCGCCCTCCAGGTCCCGGGCAACTTCGACCAGCCCTCGCACGCCCTGATGCGCGAACTCGCCGAGTCCCCGCGCTGGCGCTCCCGCCTGGGCGGCCGCCTGCGCCACACGGAAGCGGTCCTGAGCCCCGCCGGCTACCTGGACCGCCTCACCGTCCCCGGCCGCACCGCCGACGTCTGGGAGACCACCTACCTCCACCTCCTGCACGGAGAGGACGCCGTCCTCGACTGGGTGAAGGGCACCGGGCTCCGCCCGGTCCTCACCGCCCTCGCCGACGACGAGGAGGCCAGGGACGCCTTCCTCGCCGAATACCGCGACCTGCTGCGCGCTGCCTACCCCGAGGGCCCGCACGGCACGGTCTTCCCGTTCCGCCGCATCTTCGCCGTCGCCCACCGGGAGAAGTGATGATCACCGCCGTCGACCACGTCCAGCTGGCCGCCCCCGAAGGCTCGGAGGAGGCGCTGCGCGCGTACTACGTCCGCATCCTCGGCATGACGGAGATCCCCAAGCCGCCGGTCCTGGCCGCCCGCGGCGGCTGCTGGTTCCAGGCCGGCCCGGTCCAGCTCCACCTGGGCATCGAGGCGGACTTCCGCCCGGCCCGCAAGGCCCACCCCGGCCTGCGGGTCACCGGCATCGAGGCGTACGCGGCCCGGCTGACTGAGCGCGGCGCCGAGGTGCGATGGGACGGGGACCTGCCGGGCCACCGCCGCTTCTTCAGCCATGACCCGGTGGGCAACCGGCTGGAGTTCCTGGAACCTGAGAGGGCCCCGTCACCGGATCTCCGGTGACGGGGCCCCGTCGCGTACGTGTGCCACGGCCGCAGGTCAGCTCTTGCGGTGCCCGATCAGCCGGGGCTTCGACTCCAGGTTCTCCAGACCGTGCCACGCCAGATTCACCAGATGGGCGGCGACCTCGGCCTTCTTGGGCTTGCGTGCGTTCATCCACCACTGGCCGGTCAGCGCCACCATGCCGACCAGCGCCTGCGCGTACAGGGGGGCCAGCTTCGGGTCGAAGCCCCGGGCCTTGAACTCCAGCCCCAGGATGTCCTCCACCTGGGTGGCGATATCGCTGATGAGGGAGGCGAACGTGCCCGTCGACTGGGCCACCGGCGAGTCGCGGACCAGGATGCGGAAACCGTCCGTGTACGTCTCGATGTAGTCCAGCAGCGCGAACGCCGCCTGCTCCAGCAGTTCACGCGGATGGCCGGCGGTCAGCGCACTGGTCACCATGTCCAGGAGCTGACGCATCTCCCGGTCCACCACCACGGCGTACAGCCCCTCCTTGCCGCCGAAGTGCTCGTACACCACCGGCTTGGAGACCCCGGCACGTGCCGCGATCTCCTCCACCGACGTGCCTTCGAAACCCTTGTCGGCGAAGAGGGTGCGACCGATGTCCAGCAGCTGCTCGCGGCGTTCCTTCCCGGTCATCCGCACCCGGCGGGCTCGCCGGGCGGAGGGTGCACGGGTGTTCTCGCTGCTTGCGCTTGAGTCGGTCGCCACGTCGTCAATCATGCCGCGTCGGCCTGCGCGGGGTGGCGCCGGGACTCGATACGGGCGGAGTCGGGCCAGCGCACATCGGTCGCCCAGCCCAGCATCTCGAACCAGCGGATCAGTCGCGCGCTCGAATCGATCTGACCCCGCATCACGCCGTGCCGTGCACTCGTCGGGTCTGCGTGGTGCAGGTTGTGCCAGGACTCACCACACGACAGGACCGCCAGCCACCACACGTTGCCGGACTTGTCACGGGACTTGAAGGGGCGCTTGCCGACCGCGTGACAGATCGAGTTGATGGACCACGTCACATGGTGCAGCAGTGCCACCCGGACCAGCGAGCCCCAGAAGAACGCGGTCGCCGCACCCCACCACGACATCGTGACCAGGCCGCCCACCAGCGGCGGAATGGCCAGCGAGACGATCGTGAAGGTGAGGAAGTGACGGGAGATCCCGCGGATCGCCGGGTCCCTGATCAGATCGGGGGCGTACTTCTGCTGCGGCGTGCGCTCCTCGTCGAACATCCAGGCGATGTGCGCCCACCAGAGGCCCTTCATCAGAGCAGGCAGCGTCTCGCCGAAGCGCCACGGCGAGTGCGGGTCACCCTCCGCGTCCGAGAAGCGGTGGTGCTTGCGGTGATCGGCCACCCAGCGGACCACCGGGCCCTCCACCGCCAGCGAACCGGCCACGGCCAGGGCGATACGGAGCGGACGTTTCGCCTTGAACGAACCATGCGTGAAATACCGGTGGAAACCGATCGTGATGCCATGGCAGCCGATGAAGTACATCGCCACCAGCAGGCCCAGATCGAGCCAGCTCACACCGCGGCCCCAGGCCAGCGGCACCGCCGCGACCAGAGCCACGAACGGCACGACGATGAACAGCAGGAGCGCGATCTGCTCGATCGAACGCTTGTTGTCCCCGCCGAGCGTGGCGGAGGGAAGAGCCTGACCGTCAACCGTCTGAGCGGCCTCGATCACTTCGGGGCTGGTCTTCATGGGGAGTCCCCTGTGGGGTGAGAATGCGGCGGAAAGGCAGGGCCCCCGAAGGGGAGGCCCTCGGGCTACGCGCCCGTAACCTACGGCGTCGTAAGTATGGCAGCGAGGAGGCCCGCCATACGAGAGGACGAGGGAGACGGCACGTACGGGTGCCGTACGGGGTAGGGGACATCACGCGTACCCCGAACGTCCCCGTAATGAACAGGCGGGCACCTCTCGGGGCGCGAACAGCACCGAAAGCACGGACACCTATCCTGGAGAGGTCGGACAGCGCGGTCCGCACCCTGCCACCCGGGGGGTTGCGTCAGCACCGCTGCCAGCCGCGGGCCCCGGATCCCGTGCTCAACCACTGCAAGGAGCCGCACACTGTGAGCAGTGCCGACCAGACCCCTGCCGCCAGCACCGAGCTGCGCGCCGACATCCGCCGCCTCGGCGACCTGCTGGGCGAGACCCTCGTACGTCAGGAGGGGCAGGAGCTCCTCGACCTCGTCGAGCGCGTCCGCGCCCTGACCCGCACCGACGGCGAGGCCGCGGCCGAACTCCTCGGTGACACGGACCTGGAGACGGCCGCACAGCTCGTGCGGGCCTTCTCCACCTACTTCCACCTCGCCAACGTCACCGAGCAGGTCCACCGCGCCCACGAGATGCGCGACCGGCGCGCCGCCGAAGGCGGACTCCTCGCCCGGACCGCCGACCGGCTCAAGGACGCGGACCCCGAGCACCTGCGCGAGACGGTCAAGAACCTCAACGTACGGCCCGTCTTCACCGCGCACCCCACCGAGGCCGCGCGGCGCTCCGTACTGAACAAGCTCCGCCGCATCGCCGCACTCCTGGAGACCCCGGTCATCGAGGCCGACCGGCGCCGCCAGGACATCCGGCTCGCCGAGAACATCGACCTCATCTGGCAGACCGACGAGCTGCGCGTGGTCCGTCCGGAGCCGGCCGACGAGGCCCGCAACGCCATCTACTACCTCGACGAGCTCCACGCCAACGCCGTGGGCGACGTCCTGGAGGACCTGGCCGCCGAGCTGGAGCGCGTCGGCGTCGAACTGCCCGCCGGCACCCGCCCGCTCACCTTCGGCACCTGGATCGGCGGCGACCGCGACGGCAACCCCAACGTGACGCCCGCCGTCACCTGGGAGGTGCTGATCCTCCAGCACGAGCACGGCATCACCGACGCCCTCGAACTCGTCGACCAGCTGCGCGGACTGCTCTCCAACTCCATCCGCTACACCGGAGCCACCGACGAGCTCCTCGGCTCCCTCCAGGCCGACCTGGAGGCACTCCCGGAGATCAGCCCCCGCTACAAGCGGCTGAACGCGGAGGAGCCCTACCGGCTCAAGGCGACCTGCATCCGGCAGAAGCTCGTCAACACCCGCGAGCGCCTCGCCTCCGGAACCCCGCACCGCCCCGGCTGCGACTACCTGGGCACCGCCGAGCTCATCGCCGACCTGGCCCTCATCCAGACCTCGCTGCGCGAGCACCGGGGCGGCATCGTCGCCGACGGCCGGATGGACCGCACGATCCGTACGCTCTCGGCGTTCGGTCTGCAGCTCGCCACGATGGACGTACGCGAGCACGCCGACGCCCACCACCACGCGCTCGGCCAGCTCTTCGACCGCCTCGGCGAGGAGTCCTGGCGCTACGCCGACATGCCGCGCGACTACCGGCAGAAGCTCCTCGCCAAGGAGCTCCGCTCCCGCCGCCCGCTCGCCCCGACCCCGGCCCCGCTGGACGCCGCGGGCGAGAAGACCCTCGGCGTCTTCCACACCATCAAGGAAGCCTTCGAGCGCTTCGGCCCCGAGGTCATCGAGTCCTACATCATCTCGATGTGCCAGGGCGCCGACGACGTCTTCGCCGCAGCCGTCCTCGCCCGCGAGGCCGGCCTCCTCGACCTGCACGGCGGCTGGGCCAAGATCGGCATCGTGCCGCTCCTGGAGACCACCGACGAGCTCAAGGCCGCCGACGTCATCCTCGACGAGATGCTCGCCGACCCCTCCTACCGCCGCCTCGTCTCGCTCCGCGGCGACGTGCAGGAGGTCATGCTCGGGTACTCCGACTCCAGCAAGTTCGGTGGCATCACCACCTCCCAGTGGGAGATCCACCGCGCCCAGCGCCGGCTCCGCGACGTCGCCCACCGCTACGGCGTACGGCTGCGCCTCTTCCACGGCCGCGGCGGCACCGTCGGCCGCGGCGGCGGCCCCTCGCACGACGCGATCCTCGCGCAGCCGTGGGGCACGCTGGAGGGCGAGATCAAGGTGACCGAGCAGGGCGAGGTCATCTCCGACAAGTACCTCATCCCCGCGCTCGCCCGCGAGAACCTGGAACTGACCGTCGCGGCCACCCTCCAGGCCTCCGCGCTGCACACCGCACCCCGTCAGTCCGACGAGGCCCTGGCCCGCTGGGACGCGGCCATGGACACCGTCTCCGACGCCGCGCACGCCGCGTACCGCAAGCTGGTCGAGGACCCCGACCTGCCGACGTACTTCGTCGCCTCCACTCCGGTGGACCAGCTCGCCGACCTGCACCTGGGCTCGCGGCCCTCCCGCCGCCCCGGCTCGGGCGTCTCGCTCGACGGCCTGCGCGCCATCCCGTGGGTCTTCGGCTGGACCCAGTCGCGGCAGATCGTGCCCGGCTGGTACGGCGTCGGCTCCGGCCTCAAGGCCCTGCGCGAGGCCGGTCTGGACACCGTCCTGGACGAGATGCACGAGCAGTGGCACTTCTTCCAGAACTTCCTCTCGAACGTCGAGATGACCCTGGCCAAGACCGACCTGCGCATCGCCCGGCACTACGTCGACACCCTCGTCCCCGACGACCTCAAGCACGTCTTCGACGCCATCGAGGCCGAGCACGACCTGACGGTGAGGGAAGTCCTCAAGGTCACCGGCAACACCGAACTGCTCGGCACCAGCCCGGCGCTCCAGCAGACCTTCGCCATCCGCGACGCCTACCTGGACCCGATCTCCTACCTCCAGGTGTCCCTGCTGGCCCGCCAGCGCCAGGCGGCCGAACGCGGCGAGGAGGCCGACCCGCTGCTCGCCCGCGCCCTGCTGCTCACCGTCAACGGTGTCGCCGCGGGTCTGCGCAACACCGGCTGATCAGTGACACCGGCCGGTCAGCGACACCGGGTGACCGGCTGACCGGCTGACCGGCTGAATCAACGCGGTCGCGGGTGCGGTCCTGTCACAGGGCGATGAACGTCGCCACGAGCAGGACCCCGCCCGCGATCCCGGTGCCCCAGGCGGTCCGGGGCAGCCGCAGACCGCCGCCGATCACCAGCGCGGCCAGGACCAGCGCCCCGCCCAGCGGCACCCACGCATGCAGGAAGCCCGGCGTCCCGGTGCGTACCACGTCATCGGTGCCGGGCTTCACGACGACCGGGAACCGGTCGCCCTTACGGGCCGCGACGGACTGGTCCACCGTCACCCGGGAACGCGCCGAGGCCCCGTCCGACGGCGCGAACGGGCCCGTACAGACATCGGCCCCGCAGCCCGTGACCGTCATCGTCCCGTGCTCGCGCCCCTTCGCCAGCACGATGTGATGCGCCGAGTCCCACGAGGACAGCACACCCGCGACGAGCAGCAGCAGGACGACGCAACCGAGCGCCGCGCTTCGGCCGTACTGCAGGGCGGGGTGGGAGGAGCTGCGCTTCATGGGGGCCGATCCTTGGCCAGGGCCCTGCGCGCGGTCAAGCTGTGGCCGAAAACAGCCCACTTACCGGTGGGTATGTCGGAATTCGGGACCGCCCGCGCGGCTCAGGAGTTGTACGCGCTCTGCGCGCGCTCCAGCCCCTCCGCCAGCAGACACTCCACCGAGTCAGCCGCCCGGTCCACGAGGAAACCGAGCTCCTTGCGCTCCGTGGACGAGAAGTCCTTCAGTACGAAGTCCGCCACCTGCATCCGCCCCGGCGGACGCCCGATCCCGAACCGGATCCGGTGGTACTCGGGGCCCATCGACTTCGTCATCGACTTCAGCCCGTTGTGCCCGTTGTCGCCGCCGCCCAGCTTCAGCCGCAGCGTCCCGTAGTCGATGTCCAGCTCGTCATGGACCGCCACGACGTGGTCGAGCGGCACCTTGTAGAAGTCGCGCAGAGCGGAGACCGGACCGCCGGACAGATTCATGTACGACATCGGCTTGGCCACCACCACCCGGCGGCTCAGCGGGCCGGGCGGGCCGATCCGGCCCTCCAGCACCTGTGCCTGGGCCTTGGGGGCCCGCTTGAACTTCCCGCCGATCCGCTCCGCGAGCAGGTCGGCGACCATGAAACCGACGTTGTGCCGGTTCGCCGCGTACTCGGGACCGGGATTCCCCAGGCCCACGATCAGCCAGGGGTCGTTGGCGTCGGACATCGCGCTGGGTCTCCTCGCGTACGGGCGGGTGGCGACAGGGACAGGGAAACGGGGCGGCAGACCCCTCGGAAGGAGACCGCCGCCCCGTCAGTCAAGCAGGTGGGGCGAGGCTCAGGCCTCGGTGCTCGCGGCCTCGGTGCCCTCGGCGGCCGGCTCCTCGGCCTGCGCGGCGACGACCTGGAGCACGACGGCGTCCTCGTCACCGGCCAGCACGGAACCCGACGGCAGCGGGATGTCCTTGGCGAGGATCGAGTCGCCGGCGTCCAGGCCCGCGACGGAGACCGTGACGGACTCGGGGATGTGGGTGGCCTCGGCCTCGACGAGCAGGGTGTTCTGGACGTACTCGAGGAGGTTGCCGCCCGGGGCCAGCTCGCCCTCGACGTGCACCGCGATCTCGACCTCGACCTTTTCGCCGCGCTTCACGGTCAGCAGGTCGACGTGCTCGATGTTGCCCTTGAGGGCGTTGCGCTGCACGGCCTTCGGGATGACCAGGGCGTCCTTGCCGTCGATCTCGAGACCGATCAGGACGTTGGCGGTGCGGAGCGCGAGGTGCAGCTCGTGGGCCGGCAGCGTGATGTGGACGGCCTCGGCGCCGTGGCCGTAGATGACCGCGGGGACCAGGTTGGCGCGACGGGTACGGCGGGCGGCGCCCTTGCCGAACTCGGAACGGACCGCGGCGTTGAGCTTGATCTCGGCCATGACTGCACTCCTCGTAAGGTGACAAAACTGCGGATGGTCACCCGGCCCACGACAGGCCTGCTACGAAGAGCGCGTCGATAACGGACCGCCGTACCTATGAGTACGGCCTCCCTCGCCGAGCAACTCGCTGAGTCTACCCGGCGGGGAGGCCGCACCCAAAGTGGATCTTCTGTGACGCTTCCGCCCTGGGGCGGAAGGGCCTACTGCTCCTCGAAGAGGCTCGTGACCGAGCCGTCCTCGAACACCTCACGCACCGCGCGCGCGATGGTCGGCGCGATCGAGAGCACCGTGATCTTGTCGAGCTCCAGCTCGCCCGGGGTCGGCAGGCTGTCCGTGAAGACGAACTCGCTGACCTTCGAGTTCTTCAGCCGGTCGGCGGCCGGACCCGAGAGCACGCCGTGCGTGGCCGTCACTATGACGTCCTCGGCACCGTGTGCGAACAGGGCGTCGGCGGCGGCGCAGATCGTGCCACCCGTGTCGATCATGTCGTCGACCAGGACACAGACCCGGCCCTTCACGTTGCCGACGACCTCGTGGACGCTGACCTGGTTGGGAACGTCCTTGTCGCGGCGCTTGTGGACGATCGCCAGCGGAGCGTCCAGACGGTCGCACCAGCGGTCGGCGACACGGACCCGGCCGGCGTCCGGCGACACGATCGTCAGCTTCGAGCGGTCGACCTTCGCACCGACGTAGTCGGCGAGGATCGGCAGCGCGAAGAGGTGGTCGACCGGGCCGTCGAAGAAGCCCTGGATCTGGTCGGTGTGCAGGTCGACGGTGAGGATGCGGTCCGCACCCGCCGTCTTCATCAGGTCCGCGATCAGGCGCGCCGAGATCGGCTCGCGGCCACGGTGCTTCTTGTCCTGACGGGCGTAGCCGTAGAACGGCACGATCACCGTGATGGAACGGGCCGACGCGCGCTTCAGCGCGTCCAGCATGATCAGCTGCTCCATGATCCACTTGTTGATCGGAGCCGTGTGGCTCTGGATCAGGAAGCAGTCGGCGCCGCGGGCGGACTCCTGGAAGCGGACGTAGATCTCACCGTTGGCGAAATCGAAGGCCTTCGTCGGCACGAGGCCCACACCCAGTTGGTGCGCAACCTCCTCGGCCAGCTCGGGGTGGGCGCGGCCGGAGAAGAACATCAGTTTCTTCTCGCCGGTCGTCTTGATCCCGGTCACAGCACAGTCTCCTCAGACGTGTATCTGGCGCTGCACGCAGATGTCCCGATGTGCAACGAGCCAGCCGAAATGGGGTGAGCATCTATCACGGTACGCCGTGCGCGGCGCACCTGTTTCCGGTCAGCTTTCGCTGCCGGTGTCCTCTGCCGCGGCCTGGGCCGCCTGCGCGGCCGCGCTGCCCGGACGCTTACGGGCCACCCAACCCTCGATATTCCTTTGCTGGCCACGGGCCACGGCCAGTGAACCGGCCGGAACGTCCTTCGTGATGACCGAGCCCGCCGCGGTGTAGACGCCGTCCCCGACCGTGACAGGCGCCACAAACATATTGTCCGAACCGGTACGGCAGTGAGAGCCGATCGTCGTGTGGTGCTTGTTCACGCCGTCGTAGTTCACGAAGACGCTCGCGGCGCCGATGTTGGTGTGGTCGCCGATGGTCGCGTCCCCGACGTACGACAGGTGGGGGACCTTCGTCCCCTCCCCGATCGTGGCGTTCTTCATCTCCACGTACGTACCGGCCTTGGCCTTCGCGCCGAGCTTCGTGCCCGGCCGCAGGTACGCGAACGGGCCGACCGTCGCGCCCGGACCGACCTCGGCCCCGTCCGCGACCGTGTTGTCCACCCGCGCGCCCGCCCCGACGACGGTGTCCTTCAGTCGCGAGTTCGGGCCGACCTCGGCGTCCTCCGCGAGGTGCGTGGTCCCCAGCAGCTGGGTGCCCGGGTGCACGAGCGCGTCCCGCTCGTACGTCACGGTGGCGTCGATCAGCGTGGACGCCGGGTCCACCACGGTCACGCCGGCCGTCATCGCCCGCTCCAGCAGCCGCCGGTTCAGCAGCATGCGGGCCTCGGCGAGCTGTACCCGGTTGTTGATCCCGAGGATCTCCCGGTGGTCGGCGGCCACCGACGCGCCCACCCGGTGCCCGGCAGCGCGCAGGATGGACAGCACGTCGGTGAGGTACTCCTCGCCCTGGCTGTTGTCCGTGCGCACCTTGCCGAGCGCTTCCGTGAGGAGCTGCCCGTCGAACGCGAACACCCCGGAGTTGATCTCCCGGATCGCGCGCTGCGCGTCGGTGGCGTCCTTGTGTTCGACGATCTCGGTGACCGCGCCGGTCGCCGCGTCGCGGACGATGCGGCCGTAGCCGGTCGCGTCGGGGACCTCCGCGCTGAGCACGGTGACGGCGTTGGCGTCGGCGGCGTGGGTGGCGGCGAGCGCGGCGAGCGTCCCGCCGGACAGCAGCGGGGTGTCGCCGCAGACGACGATCACGGTGCCGTCGACGGTCCCGCCCAGCTCGTCGAGCCCGACACGGACCGCGTTCCCGGTGCCCTTCTGCTCGGCCTGGTAGGCGGTGCGCACCTGGGCGTCCGCGGCGGTGAGGTGGGCGGTGACCTGCTCGCTCGCGTGGCCGACGACCACGACGAGGTGCTGCGGGTCCAGCTCGCGGGAGGCTGTGACGACATGTCCGACGAGCGAGCGCCCGGAGATCTCGTGCAGGACCTTGGGGGTCTTCGACTTCATGCGGGTGCCCTCACCCGCTGCGAGGACGACGACGGCTGCCGGGCGTACGGAGCTCACGGATATGCCCTTCGGCTTCGGGTGGTGGACATCCGCAGGATACCGGGGGGTGCTGTGCCGGACATGGGTGCGGGCCCCGACCGGTGAGGTCGGGGCCCGCGACAAGAGGCTCCCCCACCAGGACTCGAACCCGGACAAATAGCACCAAAAGCTACTGTGCTGCCAATTACACCATGGGGGAACAAAGGCGATCTAACCGGACATTGCGTCAGTTCGCCGGATCGGCACCCAACACTATGCCGTACCACCGGCCTTCGACGCGACGGTATAGGTCTGTCCTTTCGCTCGGACGACCACCACTCATTCGAATCCGTTCGACGGCGCGACGTGCTGCGCAGGTCACCCGAAAATGAGGTGCACCCGCCCGTACGCTGGATGCCATGACCGCAACGGGGGCAGACCGGGAAGCGGCGGGACCGACCACCCGCGGCTACTGGTGGTGGGAACGGCGACGGAGTGTCGCACTGGATGTGGGACTGGCGCTGGTATCGGCGCTGGAGTGTGCGCTGGAAGGGGTGGATTTCGCAGGGGACACCGGGCTGCCGGTGCCGCTGGGGGTGGTGTTCGGGCTGTTCGCCGGGGCCGTGCTGCTGGTACGGCGGAAGTGGCCGATCGCCGTGGTGCTCGTGTCGATCGCGACGACGCCGGCAGAGATGGGCTTCCTGATGGGCCTGGTCGGCCTCTACACGCTGGCCGCGTCCGATGTGCCGCGCCGGATCACCGCGGTGCTCATGAGCATGTCGCTGGTGGGGACGTTCATCGTCACGTACGTGCGGCTGCGGCAGGGTGTCAACGCCGACGCGGACTTCGGTCCGGGCGACTGGTACGTCCCGATGCTGTCCCTCTTCATGGCGGTGGGCCTGACCGCGCCGCCGGTGCTGTTCGGCCTCTACATAGGGGCGCGGCGCCGGCTGATGGAGAGCCTGCGGGAGCGGGCGGACTCGCTGGAGCGGGAACTGTCGCTGCTCGCCGACCGTGCGGAGGAGCGGGCGGAGTGGGCGCGCACGGAGGAGCGGAACCGGATCGCCCGTGAGATGCACGACGTGGTCGCGCACCGGGTGAGCCTGATGGTGGTCCACGCGGCGGCTCTGCAGGCGGTGGCGCCGAAGGATCCCGCGAAGGCGGTGCGCAACGCGGCGCTGGTGGGTGACATGGGGCGACAGGCGTTGACGGAGCTGCGCGAGATGCTCGGTGTGCTGCGCACCGGCGAGCCGATGGTGGCGCGGGTGACGAAGGTGCCGCTCGCCTCCGTGGGCCGTGCGGTGCCGGCGGCGACGGAGGACGGGCCGCGGCTGGACGAGATGGAGACCCTGTTGGGGGAGTCGCGGGCGGCGGGCATGACGGTGGAACTGTCCGTGGAGGGCGAGGCGCGTGCGTACGCCCCCGAGGTCGAGCAGACGGCGTACCGGGTGGTGCAGGAGGCCCTGACGAACGTGCACAAGCACGCGGCGGGCGCGAAGACGTGGGTGCGGCTGGCACACCGGGCGTCCGAGGTCGCCATGCAGGTGGAGAACGGTCCGTCGGACGCGGCCACGGCGGACGCGGGGCTGCCCAGCGGGGGCAACGGGCTGCTCGGCATGCGGGAACGTGTGCTGGGGCTGGGGGGCGTCTTCGTGTCGGGCCCGACGGACGCGGGTGGCTTCCGGGTGTCGGCGGTCCTGCCGGACGTCGACGCGGCGTAGCGGCGCCGCGTCCCCGGCCCGGGGCCGGATGTCGGCCCGGGATCGACCGTCGGCCCGGGGCCGGACATCGGCCCGGGGCCGGTTCCGGCCCTCTGACCGGGCGTCAGCCCGAGACCAGGCGTTCCGGCTGGATGCCGGTGACGAGTGTGGCGAGGGCGCCGTCGATGTCCGGCCCGAGGTACCAGTCGCCGGTGTGGTCGATGCTGTAGACCCGTCCGTCCGCGTCGATGGCGAGGACGGCCTGTCCGTCCCCTTCCTCGCCCAGGGGTGCGACCTCGGTCTCCAGGGCGCGTCCGAGGTCTCCCAGGGTCCGGGCCAGGTGGAGTCCGCTCAGTGGGTCGATCCGTACCGGTGCCGGTGCGATCTGCCGGCCCGGTGCGGTGGCGGTGATGTGCAGTCCGCCGAATTCGGCCCAGGCCTCCACTGCGGCCGGGAAGACGGCGTGCTGGTGTCCGGCGGGTGAGGCGTGGGAGCGCAGGGCGTCCGCCCACTCCTCGGCCTGGCGGATGTCCCAGCGGCCGGGCTCCCAGCCGGCGGCGCGCAGGGCGGCGTCGACCGCGACGGGGAAGCGGGTGGAGCTGTGGCGGTCGTGGTCGGCCGGGCCTGTCTGTGCGGGTAGGTCGGTTCGGTCGCGCATGGGGGCGTGGTCAGCCCTTCTCGGCGGTGGTCGCCGTTCCGGTCGTGGTGAGGTCGACGGGACGTACGCCGAAATGGGCGAGCATGACGGAGCAGGAGCGGCAGGGCGCCGCGTAGCTGCCGTGGAGGGGGTCGCCGTCCTCGCGGATGCGGCGTGCGGTGAGCCGGGCGTGCTTGAGCGCGCGCCGGGCCTCGCCGTTGGTGAGGGGCTTGCGCTGGGCACGCTTTGAGCGGCCGGTCTCGGCGGCGGTGAGGTGCCGGGAGAGCAGTATGGCTTCGGGGCAGCGGCCGGTGAACCGTTCGCGTTGCCCGCTCGGGAGGGTGTCGAGGAAGTCCTGGACGAGGTGGTGGAGTACCGGTGGCTGATCGCCCTTGCCCGCGGTGCAGGTGAGGGTTTCGCCGCGTACGGACAGTGCTGCGGCCACCGCGGGCAGGATGCCGTCGCGGCGGTGGGTCAGCCGGGGGGTGCGGCCGGTCTCGTTGCTGCTCCAGCTGAGTCGTGGGTCCCCGGTGGTGACGGTCTGTGCAGAGTGTGCGGTGTGCATGGTGCTGTGTCCCTCCCGTGCCCGCAGCGGCTGCTGCCGAATGTGCACGCCCCCCGTGTATGCGGGTGACAGCCTGCCAAATGTGTCGGGTCCTGTGAAAGCTGGGTCGGTGAAACGTGTCTGCGTGTCGCGATTCAGTGGCCTGTTCGTCGCCCGTCCGTCACTCCGTTGTGACGGTTGGTGACGGATGTGGTCGTGAGGCGGAGGGGCGGGGTCTGTTACGGGCTCACCGCATAGGCTGTGCCTGGACCGCCCCCGTGGGCAGGTCGGTCCTCATCAGCCAGACGCAGCAGGGGGCAACCGCCATGACGACAGGTCGGCTCGGGCAGCAAGCCGCGCCACCGAACGCGGCCTACGCCGGGCAGCTCGTGCACTTCCCGGATCCGGTCCGGGCGTCCCGCCACCCCAGAGGTGTGCGTATGGACGGGAACGGCTGTCCGGACTTCGCGCAGTACGCGCGCGCCGCCGCGGAGATCGCAGAGCCTCCGCAGGGCTTCGGTGTTGATGAGCTGCGGCTCACGGACTACGTGTCGGCGAACGCGGCGCTGGCGGCGAGCGGGCACGAGCTGTGGGGCACGATTCCCGCGGTGGCCACTCCGCACGGCTGGACCTGGCATCACGTGCCGGGCGGCCGGCGGATGGAGCTGGTTCCGGTCGAGGTGAAGGCGTTGCTGCGGCACCACGGTGGCCTGGCGACGACCGCGGTGGACCAGAACAAGCGGGGCACGCGTCCACTGCAGGAGACCCGGCCCGCGCACTTCCGGTTGCCGAAGGGCGCCGTGGCGGTGAGCGAACAGCAGATCCAGGGGGTCGAGGAGGACCTCGGCTACCGGCTGCCGGGCGCGTACCGCTCGTTCCTGAAGGCGGCGGGTGGTTCGGCCCCGGTGGGTACGGCCCTGGACGCGGAGCTCGGTCTTCTGGTCGACCAGCCGTTCTTCACGGTGCGCGAGGAAGCCGGGGTGAACGACCTGGTGTACGTGAACAAATGCCTGCGGGACCATCTGACCAAGGACTATCTCGGGGTCGGTTTCGTCCAGGGCGGCATTCTCGCGGTGAAGGTCCGGGGGGACGGCATCGGTTCGGTCTGGTTCTGTGCGTACGACGACGCGCGTGACCAGGACGGCTGGAGCGTCCAGGAGCGGGTGGACCGGCTGCTGCTGCCGTGCGGCGCCGATTTCGACGCGTTCCTCCAGCGCCTCGCGGGCAATCCGCCGGAGCTGGAGACGGTGGCGAACCTGATGGTGGACGGCGGCTTCGCGCGTGCCGTCCCGGTGGAGGGGTGAGCGCGATGGTGACCTTTGCACAGGCGCAGGAGCGCGCGGACGAGTGGGTCAACGGTGACGTCGCCGCGTACCAGCACCGCGAGGTGCGGGTGCGTGAGTTCGAGCTGGGCTTCGTGGTGTGGGCCGAGGACCGCGCCGAGGGCCCGGTGTCGGACGGTGGCCGGCAGCGGCTGGTGATCGCCCGGGACAGCGGCGAGGCGACGTTGTGGCCCGGGCTGCCGGTGGGTGAGGTGATCCGGCGGTACGAGGAGGAGTACGGGTCGTCCGACGGTGCGCCGCCGGCCCCCGAGCCGCCGCAGCGTATCGATCTGAACCAGACGTCGTTCCTGTTGAGCCCGCCGGAGTGGCTCCAGGAGGCGGCGGACAAGCTGGGTATCCCGGACCGGCGGGCGGAAGCGGCCGGCCAGGTGCCGCCGCCCGCGGTCCCGTCCCCTTCTCCTTCCGCGCACGGAGGGCCGGTTCCGTATGAGCCGACCGCTGCTTCGGACGGGCGGGCGTCCGCGCCGCAGCCGCCCGTC
Source organism: Streptomyces sp. NPDC002809 (assembly GCF_040295435.1). Taxonomy (NCBI): domain Bacteria; kingdom Bacillati; phylum Actinomycetota; class Actinomycetes; order Kitasatosporales; family Streptomycetaceae; genus Streptomyces; species Streptomyces sp. NPDC002809. Next base: position 2,027 of record NZ_JBEOVJ010000012.1, on the reverse strand, counting down.
GGGGCCACTCCGTGGGCGGGTACCGACACGAACGCGGGTTCCGACGAGGGTGAGGTGGGGTTGCCCGCCACCGTGTTCGCGCCGCCGCTTTCGGGTGCGGACGACGAGGGCGCACCGCCCCGCGTGGTGCCGGCCGACGCACCGACGGCGCTGATGTCGGGTGGCAGCGGGCTGCCTCCGACGGCGATCGCCCCGGGTCTGCCCCCGCGGGGCGGCCCCGCGGCCCCGCCCGCGCCCGTGCCCGCGCACGGCGGTCCCGGTGCTCCGCCGCCGGCTCCGGTGCCGGGCGGGCCCGCGCCGAACCGTGCCGCCGGTCCGGGGCCCCGTGCCGGTGACATCGCGGACGAGGCGACCAGCAAGGCGGTCGTTCCGCCTCGCGGCGCGCGTGGTGGCGGCTCGACGACTCCGCCGCCGCCCGGTGCCCCGGGCACTCCGGGTGCCCGGCCGGGCGGTGCGCCGCTGCCGCCGCCTTCGGGGCCGGGTACGCCGGGTGCTCCGGCGGGCGGGTACGTGCCGACGCAGCTCGTGTCGCAGCTGGGTCCGCCCGGTGCGCCGCAGCCTCCGGCGCCCCCGGCGCCGCCCGGTTCCACGCCGCCGCCCGGTGGTGGCAACGTGCACCACGCGGCGACGATGTTCGCCGAACCGGGCATGGTCGGGCCGTCGGCTCCGAGGCCGCCCGGGGCTCCCGGTGCGCCGCAGCCTCCGGCGCCCCCCGGTTCCACGCCGCCGCCCGGTGGTGGCAACGTGCACCATGCCGCGACGATGTTCGCCGAACCGGGCATGGTCGGGCCGTCGGCTCCGCGACCGCCGGGCCCGCCCGGTCCGCCGGGTCCGCCGGGTGCGCCGATGGGCCAGGGCGGTTCGTCGGGCGGGGCCCCCGGTCCCGTACCGCCGCCCGGTCACACCCCGCCGCCGGCGTACGGCCATCCGCAGGCGCCGGCCGGTCAGCCGACCGTCGGTCCCGGCTACCAGGCCGTGCTGCGCTACCGCGCACCGGACGGCAGCGAGCAGCAGCTGATCCGTCGTTCGGCGCCGGGCACTCCGCACCCCGAGTGGCAGATGCTGCACGAGCTGCGGGCGATGAACGTGCCGCCGCAGCAGGTCATCGAGCTGCACACGGAGCTGGAGTCGTGCGAGCTGCCGGGTGGTTACTGCGCGCGGATGATCCGGGAGACGTGGCCGCAGGTGCGGATCACGAGCGTCGCTCCGTACGGTGCGGATCACGCGAGCCGGCAGCAGGGCATGCAGCACCTGCTCACGCATCAGGGGGAGCTGCACCAGGTCGCGGACGGTCCGGCGCGTCCGGCGCCGGTGCGGGCACCGCTGCCGCAGGTGCCGCCCGCGATGCAGGTGGCGCCGGAGGCGATCGCGGAGGAGATGCTCCAGACGTTCGGCCCGCAGGGTGTGCTGCGCTTCGATCAGCGTGCCGTGTCCCGGCAGGGCGTGCCGGAGATCGTGGCGCGGACGCTGGTGTGGGCGGGGCTGCCGGCCGACTTCGGGCCGTTCTTCTGGGCGCAGCCGGGTCAGCCCGTGGTGCCGACGCTGGCGGAGCTGGCCGCGCAGCGGCAGGTGCAGGCGGCTCCTGACGCGGGGTCGTATCTGGTGATGGGCTCGGACTTCGGCCGGGCGATCTGTGTGCAGTACGGGACGGCGAACATCGTGGCCGTGCCGGTGGAGGCGGGTCCGGGCGGGCAGTCGGTGGCGCCGCAGTTCGTGAACACGGGGCTGCCGGAGTTCGCGCGTTGCATGGCGTTGCTGGGCCGGATGTGGCGGCTGCGGTTCGGGCTGAATCCTGAGCAGGCGGGTCGCTGGACGGTCGACTTCCAGGCGCAGCTGGTGGCCCTGGACCCGGCGGCGCTGGCGTCGCCGGAGAGCTGGTGGTCGGTGCTGCTGGAGCAGATGTGGGACGGGCTGATCTGACGGGCCGTTCTTCGCGGTGGTGCCGGCCTGCTCCTCGATCCGTGCCGAGGAGAGCGGGATGGGCGTGAACATCTCGGGTTCCTCGTCCGGGGACAGCGCGGTGGGGC